>NZ_RZQG01000563.1:0-4015 GCF_003998635.1 Mesorhizobium sp. M7D.F.Ca.US.004.03.1.1 | reverse complement strand
GCCTGAAATCGACCGGCCTCGGCGGCGCCATAACCTGGAAGGTGACCGAGCCGATGACCGCCAGCCTGTTTGGTGAATATTCGCGCCTGATGGGACCGGCGGCCGATTCCAGCCTGGTCAAGGAACGAGGCGACCGCAATCAGTTCATGATCGGCGTGTCGACCACCTATCGCTTCGATTTCACGATGTAAGCGAATCGAACGAGAGACGCTTTATTCCTGCGCCTATCTCCGCTAAAAGCCGGGGCATGACGAGCTTTTCGCGCCTTTGCCGGCCGACCATACGAATTATAAGCCCGGTGTTCCGGGCGGCCTGAGCGCCGCCGGAGCCGCCGGGAATCTTGGCGTGCGCCCTCGCGCTTTTTCCAAATCATCAGGCATGTCGCCCAAAAGTGGCCCCGGTTTTGGGAAAACGACATGCTCAAAAAGTATAGTTCAACGCCCGAGCTCCTTTGCCGCCGGGCAATGCACATGGCAGACCAATGACCGATACCGCTGAAACGATCGATTATTCCAAGACGCTTTACCTGCCGCAGACGGATTTTCCGATGCGCGCCGGCTTGCCCGAGAAGGAGCCGCTGCTGGTCAAGCGCTGGCAGGACATGGACCTCTACCGCAAGCTGCGCGAGGATGCTGCCGGCCGCACGAAATACGTGCTGCATGACGGCCCGCCCTACGCCAACGGCAACATCCATATCGGCCATGCGCTGAACAAGATCCTCAAGGACGTCATCACCCGCTCGTTCCAGATGCGCGGCTATGACTCGAACTATGTGCCGGGCTGGGACTGCCATGGCCTGCCGATCGAATGGAAGATCGAGGAGCAGTACCGCGCCAAGGGCAAGAACAAGGACGAGGTGCCGGTCAACGAATTCCGCAAGGAATGCCGTGAGTTCGCCGCGCATTGGATCACGGTGCAGGGCGATGAGTTCCAGCGGCTCGGCGTCATCGGCGACTTCAAGAATCCCTATACGACGATGGCTTTCCATGCCGAGTCGCGCATTGCCGGCGAACTTTTGAAATTCGCCATGTCGGGCCAGCTCTACCGCGGTTCCAAGCCGGTCATGTGGAGCGTGGTCGAGCGCACGGCACTGGCCGAGGCCGAGGTCGAGTACCAGGATTATGAGTCCGACACGATCTGGGCGAAGTTTCCGGTCGCCAGCCTGGTCCGTCCCATCGATGATGGTGAGACCAAACTGACGGAGGGAGCCCTCGACCTGCTCCAGGCCCACGTCGTCATCTGGACGACGACGCCCTGGACCATCCCCGGCAACCGCGCCGTCAACTATTCGCCGCGCATCAGCTACGGCCTCTACGAGGTGACGGCGGCCGAGAACGCGTTTGGCCCGCAGCCGGGCGAAAAGCTGATCTTTGCCGACGCACTGGCCGAGGACGCCTCGGCCAAGGCCAAGGTCACCTTGAATCGTCTCCGCAGCGTTTCGGCGCAAGAGCTTGGAAGCCTTACGCTTTCGCATCCGTTCAAGGGCTTTGGCGGCGGCTACGAATTTGCCGTTCCGATGCTCGCCGGCGACCATGTCACCGACGATGCCGGCACCGGCTTCGTCCACACCGCGCCCGGCCACGGCCGCGAGGATTTTGACGCCTGGATGGATGCGGCGGCGGATCTGCGCGCACGCGACATCGACAGCGCCATCCCGTTCACCGTCGACGATGGCGGTTTCTTCACCAAGGACGCGCCGGGTTTTGGCCCGGATCGCGAGGGTGGGCCGGCGCGCGTCATCGACGACAACGGCAAGAAGGGCAACGCTAACCAGGCGGTCATCGACGAGCTGATCAAGCGCAACGCGCTGTTCGCGCGGGGTCGGCTGAAACACTCCTATCCGCATTCCTGGCGGTCGAAGAAGCCGATCATCTTCCGCAACACGCCGCAATGGTTTGTCTACATGGACAAGGACCTCGGCGACGGCTCGACGTTGCGCAGCCGCGCGCTGAAGGCGATCGACGACACCCGCTTCGTGCCCGCCGCCGGCCAGAACCGCATCCGCGCCATGATCGAGGAGCGCCCGGACTGGGTGCTGTCGCGTCAGCGCGCCTGGGGCGTGCCGATCGCCGTCTTCGCCGATGCCGATGGCAATGTGCTGAAGGACGAGGCGGTCAACCAGCGCATCATGGACGCCTTCGAACAGGAGGGCGCCGACGCCTGGTTCGCCGCCGGCGCCAAGGAGCGTTTCCTCGGCAATCACGATGCCTCCAAATGGAAGCAGGTGATGGACATCCTCGACGTCTGGTTCGATTCGGGCTCGACGCACGCCTTCACGCTGGAAGATCGTCCTGACCTGAAATGGCCGGCCGACGTCTATCTCGAAGGCTCCGACCAGCATCGCGGCTGGTTCCACTCCTCGCTGCTGGAAAGCTGCGGCACCAGGGGCAGGGCGCCTTACGACACCGTCGTCACCCATGGTTTCACCATGGATGAGGATGGCCGCAAGATGTCGAAATCGCTCGGCAACACCGTCGTTCCACAGGACGTCATCAAGCAGTCGGGGGCCGACATCCTGCGTCTGTGGGTGGTGACGACTGATTACTGGGAGGACCAGCGGCTCGGTAAGAACGTGCTGCAGACCAACATCGACGCCTATCGCAAGCTGCGCAACACTATCCGCTGGATGCTGGGCACGCTCGCCCATGACGATGGCGAGGAGGTGCCGCTGGGGAAGATGCCGGAGCTGGAGCGGCTGATGCTGCACCGGCTCTCCGAACTCGATGAAGTCGTGCGCTCGGGCTACGACGCCTTCGAATTCAAGCGCATCACCCGCATGCTGCTCGATTTCATGGTGGTCGAACTATCGGCGTTCTATTTCGACATCCGCAAGGACGCGCTCTACTGTGACGCGCCGTCGAGCCTAAAACGCAAGGCTTCGGTGCAAGTGGTGCGCCATCTCTTCGATTGCCTGGTGAAATGGCTGGCGCCAATGCTGCCCTTCACCATGGAAGAGGCCTGGCTCGATCGTCATCCCGACGCCGTCTCGGTGCATCTCGACCAGTTCCCGCAAATCCCGGCGGACTGGAAGAATGAGGCGCTGGCGGAAAAGTGGCGCAAGGTGCGGCAGGTGCGGCGTGTCGTCACCGGCGCGCTGGAGATCGCGCGCGCCCAGAAGGTGATAGGGTCGTCGCTGGAAGCAGTGCCGGTCGTCACCATCAACGATGCAGCGCTCGAAGCGGCGATATCCGATGTCGACATGGCCGAGATGGCGATCACCAGCGATCTGGTGATCGCTCATGGCGAAGCGCCTGTGGGTGCCTTCACGCTTGACGACGTCAGGGGTGTCGCCGTGGTGGTCGAAAAGGCCGAGGATCGCGGCCTCGTGAAATGCGCACGGTCCTGGCGCTACACCGCCGATGTCGGCCAGGATCCGGAATTTCCGGATGTTTCGGCGCGCGATGCGGCGGTACTGCACGAATTGAAGGCGCTTGGCCGGCTTTAACAGGCCGGCCGGCCAGCTTGATCGGTGCACAAATGCCACGCCGGGCGGGCGAAAACCGCCCGCGCGTTGCCCTTAACGAGTGGTTGAGGTAAACACGCGAAACTCCGGAAGACAAATTGTCGCCGGATTTCCGTCGCAAGTGCTTGGACGATGGGGACCGGTCATAAGGCCGGTGGCAATCGAGAGGCTGTCTACAGTGGGACTTTTTGGCATGACCGAGAGATATAACGTGCGCCTGGCGCTGCTGGCGCCGCTTGTCGCATCGGGCCTCGCTTTGTCCGGCTGCATGGGGTCTCCGACCTATGGCACCGACAAGACCGCCGGCGAACAGCTGGCCGGCGATATTTCGGGCGCCTTTTCGTTCGCGCCGAAGCGCAAGGAACAGATCGACTACAAGCCGCGCCCGACGCTGGTGAAGCCGGCGCCAGGCCAGAAGGAAGCGCTGCCGGCGCCGCAGGACAGCATCGAGACGGCAAGCGCCGAATGGCCCGAATCGCCCGAGCAGCGCCGCGCCCGCTTGCGCGCCGACGCCACCGCCCATCAGAACGATCCGGCCTATCAGTCGGAGAT
>NZ_RZQG01000562.1:0-4021 GCF_003998635.1 Mesorhizobium sp. M7D.F.Ca.US.004.03.1.1 | reverse complement strand
CCTGAAGGACGTGTTCGGCTTCGATGATTTTCGCCCCGGCCAGGCCGATGTCATGGATGCGCTGCTGGCCGGGCGTCATGTGCTGGCCGTCATGCCGACGGGGGCGGGCAAATCGCTTTGCTACCAGGTGCCGGCGCTGGTCCTGGGCGGGCTCACCATTGTCGTTTCGCCGCTGGTGGCGCTGATGCAGGATCAGGTCGCCGCCTTGCGCCTTGCCGGCGTGGCGGCCGACACGATCAATTCCTCGATCGACCGCGATGCCAATATCGCCGCTTGGCGGCGCGTCGCTTCGGGCCAGACGCGCCTGCTCTATCTCGCGCCGGAGCGGCTGATGACCGAGCGGATGCTCGACGCGCTGGCCAGGCTCGACATCAGCCTGATCGCTGTCGACGAGGCGCATTGCATCTCGCAATGGGGGCCGGCGTTCCGGCGCGAATACGAGGATCTGTCACGGTTGCGCGGCATCTTCCCCAACGTGCCGATCATCGCGCTGACGGCGACGGCAGACGAAGGCACGCGCACCGACATCGAAGCCCGCCTGTTCGCCGAGCGCGTTGAGACCCTGGTGCTGGGTTTCGACCGGCCGAACATCAAGCTTGCCATCGAGGCCAAGCAGGACAGCAAGCGCCAATTGCTGCGCTTCGTCGAGCGTCATCCTGGCCGCAGCGGCATCGTCTACTGCCTGTCGCGCAAGAAGACGGAAGAGATGGCGGCGTTCCTCGAGAAGAACGGCGTCACCGCGCTAGCCTATCATGCCGGCATGAGCAAGGAGGCGCGTGACGCCAACCAGAACAGCTTCATGACCTTGTCGGGTGTCGTCATGGTGGCGACCATCGCCTTCGGCATGGGTATCGACAAGCCTGATGTCGCCTATGTCTTCCACACCGACATGCCGGGCAGCCTTGAGGCCTACTACCAGGAGATCGGGCGTGCCGGCCGCGATGGGCGGGACGCCGAGGCGCATATGCTGTTCGGTCTTGGCGACATCCGCATGCGCCGGATGTTCATCGACGATGAGGACGCACCGGCCGAGCACAAGAGGCGCTCGCATGGCCGGCTCGACACGCTGATCGGCTATTGCGAGACGGCGCAGTGCCGTCGCCAGGTGCTGCTTGGCTATTTCGGCGAGGAAGCGCAGCCTTGCGGCAATTGCGATACTTGCCTCGACCAGGCGCCGCGCGCCGATGGCGGGGCGGAGGCGCGGATCATCCTGGCGGCCATCGCGCAAAGCGGCGAACGTTTCGGGGCCGGCCATGTCATCGACATTCTGCTTGGCCATGAAACCGAGAAGGTGCTGGCCAGGAACCACCAGAGGCTTGCCAGCTTCGGCAGTGGACTGGCGCACAAGAAGGATTTCTGGCTGTCGCTGATTCGGCAGCTCGTCGCCGGCGGGTTTCTGATGCCGGACCCGGCCGGCCATGGCGGCCTCGCCATCGCCGAAAAAGGCCATGCGCTCGGCCGTGGCGAGATGCCGTTCCATTATCGGGTCGAGGTGCGCAGCCGCGCCTTGCGCGGCAAGACGCGTTCCGCACAGGATCTCGGGCAGGCCGATGTGGACACCGGGCTGCTGGCTGCGCTCAAGGCGCTGAGACTGCGCCTCGCCAAGGAGCGCCAGGTGCCGGCCTATGTGGTGTTCTCCGATCGCACGCTGATCGACATGGCCGAACGCCGCCCGCACGACCTCGACGCCTTTGCCGAAGTGAACGGCGTCGGTGCTGCCAAGCTCAAGGAGTTCGGCCAGGTTTTTCTGGATGCAATCGCGGCGCACCAGTCGGGTGGAGCAGTCTGAACACGGGGGAATTTGCGACAGACTTAGCGGCCTGGGCCAAGCCTTACCTTTGAGTTCATGGATAGTCCGTCTTGTGGCCGGTACGACCACCCGGCTTCGCCTCAGCAGCTCGCTCGCCACAAGGCCTACCCGAGCTATCGGTTTGGGTTCGAAGGTCGCAGGGATGTTGGTCGTTGGTACCGACATTCACGATAATGCCGGCCTGTGGGGTGACAGGCGCGCCACGGTTATTCCCCGATAGCGTTGAACGACGCCGGTTATTCGCGGTCCGTCGCTTTCGATGTGCGTGTTGTTACTGTTCGGATTGAAGAATCGACCGCCTGCACCAGGCTATTGGCGCGGTTTGCATCGCCTGCTGCAAGCTAGGGGGCAGAGGATGCATGCCCGTGGTGTGTTTTACTCGCGGCGCCTATGACGTCGTCATCGGCGCTCGCAGTCCGCCACAACGCGCGTTGGTGAGGCTCTGGTGCGGGACGTTAGCCAAGGCGCCGGTTAACCTGTCCCACAATGGGTCATTTGCCGCTGGCATCACAATTGCAATGTCAGCAATGCCGGGTGTTGGGACCATGGGATCCGGCATGGGGCGATGGGGCCCTCGCCGCTTCGCAAATGGAGCGGCGAGGTTTTTATTCAGCTATCAGCCAGCCATTGGCAGGTACGTGCGATAAAGCGATCACCGACCACGCCTACTGCGATCGCCCAGGCTGCCAAACTGTAGAACTGTCGCTCGCGCCCATTGGTCGCTTCGTCCTGCATTTAATCCGCGGCTTGTCTCAATGATCCCGACCATTGCGCGAGTAAATTCAACCATGCTGTTTGCCGTGACAGCTGCCCTGTCCGGACTTTGCCCAATCAGCTCAGCGGCTCCGCAACATGACAGGCGGATGAGATCGTAGTGCGGATCTCTTTCATCGTCTGGCAACGTCGCTAATTTCAGGGCGCGACGGTGAATCATCCGCAGCAGCTGTGCCAGTGCTGTTTCGACTCTCATGCGTTTTGCTCCGCATCGGTCGAACGTCCCGGCACAGAGGGGCGCTGGAACGTCGATCGGGGTTCGGTTCCCGTCCCGACACTGAAAGGTTGCATTATAGCCGTTAATATATCGTTGATTGCTAATATACGCGCCAAACTGGGCAGCGTGCTTGCCGCGGCGGCGGCGGTCGCCGGCAAGCAATACGCTCCAAGCCGGCAGGGTAGCGCCTATGCCGGGAACGGACGCGAGTGTGCCAACAGTCTGGTCAGAAAAGCGGTGCATAATCCAAATCTCCTTCGGTTGCGGCTTCCTGGGAAACGCATTGGGAAGGAAGAGGTGGGCGTTAAAAAATCTTACAAAATCAATCTATCAGACAGGAAATATGGCGGAGAGGGAGGGATTCCCTTTCACCTCTATGATACTGAAAATACTAGTCTTTTCGCGCTTTTTGTTACACAGTTTGTTACACAGCTACAACTACGATTTATAACCGCTCTAAGCTCGCAGCTTTTGGGCTCGCCTGCCCAATCCATCCGATCTGTCGAAACCGATGGCTTGTAGGACACTCCCGCGTGTGTACGTTGGGGCTTGGGTCAGAAGGTGACCCACAGCAAAGACGGGAGCGCCGCAGCGCAAAAGATCTCATCGGTCAAGGAACAGATAGTGAAGTAGCCTGTGACAATCGGCGCCAGCATCACCTCCAAAGCCGACCAGGAAAAACCCGCAAAAAACGTCGCCCTCAGATACCCCGTCGGCAATGAATATGGGACCGAAGTTGCGCGGCAGATCGGGCGTTAGATGCCTTCATGACATCTGAACCTGAGCAGGCTCCTACGCCGCGAGCCGGCACATTTCCGAACGGAGTTTCGTCCGGCTGCGCAAAAAGGTGCCCTGTCGAGACTTACTTGTTGGCCAAATGGCTTAGCAGGGACGAACTCGTGAAGAGATTGATAATGCAACACTATCAGTCGTTGTGCTGATCCGACAGGCTGTGCGTTTTGGCACGAAAATCATGGCGAAAAGCGCACCGGCACTTTACTCTCCAAATTATGATTCGCCTCGATCCCGCGACCGCCAGCTCCTCTGCGCCGCCCTCCGTTCCCGCGTGGGCGATCACAAGCGCCGGCGCGCCGAGTGACGGCGACGCCGCCTTCCGGGCCGGCGCCGCCCTGGGTGCCCTCGACACGCTCGCCCGCGCGCAGGCAGCCTGGGCCGGCGCTTGGCGGCAGCGGCTGGCGGTTCGCTGCGCCGCCTCCAGC
>NZ_RZQG01000561.1:0-4022 GCF_003998635.1 Mesorhizobium sp. M7D.F.Ca.US.004.03.1.1 | reverse complement strand
TGATCGGGTCGCATGCCGCTGATGACGAGCGCGGCCCGAAGCGCCCGAAACGGCTTATCTTACTCCACTGATGGTTCTTCAGGTGGTGGCGTCAAAACTGTGATGTCCATCCTGGCGATCTTGGATGCCGCGCGACCTTGCGCACCAGCATCCACGTCGCCGGTTGCGGCAACCATAATTTTGGCGAGATGTCCCACGGCGTCTGCGCTGCGGCCTCGTGAAAATCCATCGCTCGTTTCCGGCTTTCCCACTGCCGTTTGTTTTTCCGGTACTTGCCGATGCTGATTTGCGATTGCGGAAACCATTGAAACCTCCTGTGGTAACGACTCGAACCTTATATTAGCATTGGCTGTTGCGAGGCTGACCTGGCTAGGCCGCCGCCAGCAGCCGCATTCATCGCCGACTCGCTCTTGGCCGCTAGCCCAACTCTGCCGCACCGCACGAGGTCCATTGAACCGCGCGCTCAACGCTACCTTGCTAGCAGATGACTACCGCGCGATGCTGACACCACGGTTGGAGCGAATCATGCGAAAAATTCTGGTGTCGGTGCTACTGCTCACAGCGGCCTTTTCCGTAAACCCGGCTTGGGCGCTGGACAGCAGCGGCACGCCTGTCGTGGTGACGCCACTGGCATCACGCACGACGACGGCGTCCGGCCAGCCGATCACGCTGCCGCAGAAGAACGTGCAGGTGCTGGCGTCGACCTACGACATCGCGCCGGGCGCGACCTTGCCTGTTCACAGACACCCCTTCCCGCGCTACGCCTATGTCCAGGCCGGCACGCTGAAGGTCACCAATGTCGAGAGCGGCAACAGCAACACTTACAAGACTGGCGATTTCATCGTTGAAATGATCGGCCAGTGGCATCAGGCCACCAATATCGGCGATGGTCCGGTGAAGCTGCTGGTGATCGATCAGGTCGAGGAAGGCGCCAAGAACACGGAACTGCGCCAGTAGCTTTGGCCGCCCAGGATACGTTCGACATGTCGACAAATGTGCCCAGGAATGTTGGTAAGGCTTCTGACCACCCGTCTGAACATGGTGGCGCAAATATCCCTGGTGTGCCTTGCTCAGTCGACAATTTCAGAAGCCGAATTGCTCCTTGCGCAACGCATCTTCGTACTCTTTCTTCAATTCCAGAACCTTGCCGCGCACCTCATCTTCCTTGAAGTGCGCCGCTTCCCATTTGTCGATCTCGGCTATTGAACGATTGACAGACGCGAGTTCCTCTTCCAGCTTGATCGCCGCTATCCATTCCTCCACCGCAGCCTTGTAGGCGCCCTGGAGTTGGTTGAGATCTGACGTATCGATTGGCATGGCACACTCCATCGTTGATGCCACTTTGTAGGTCAGCGCGATGAACAAACTAAGACAGCCGTTAGCGTCATCATTTCGGCTGCCTGGTATCGCGCCACGTGTCACCGCACCGTCGCGCACGACCACTTGGCCAAGCACTTAACCCCAGGCGCCGACCATCTGCCGTGTCGTGGCGTTCAGCCGGTTGAAGGCGTTGATGAGCGCGATCTGGATGACGAGGGCAGCTAGCGCCTTTTCATCATAGTGCCGGGCGGCCTCGTCCCAGACATCGTCCGGCACCGCGTCCGGCCGGTCGGCGAGCCGTGTGCCGGCCTCAGCCAGCGCCAGCGCCGCGCGTTCCGCATCGGTGAAGTAAGGCGTCTCCCGCCATGCCGCTAGCGCAAAGATGCGTTCGTCCTTTTCGCCGGCCTTCTTCAGTTCGCGCGCATGCATGTCGACGCATACAGCGCAGTTGTTGATCTGGCTGGCGCGCAGATGGATGAGCTTGCGTGTGACATAGGGTACGTCGACCGCCTCGGTCGACTTGTCCAGCGCCAGCAGCGCCTGCACGGATCCGGGAATGAGTACCACCGGATTTTTGATCCTTGCTTGCATGGTCTTTCTCCTTTGAAGTGTTTCGTCAGGGCATGTCTTACCGGCCCGGATGCCGGCCGCGCCGCCATGTTGCCGACGACAAACCCATAACCATTTGGCTATTGATTAATCCATAACTCCATGGTTATGAGAGTGTCAAGCGGGGAAATGCCGCCTGGCCCAAATGGCGGCGCGCTGTTCGTGCTTTCGCGCCAACCGGCCCGATGCTAGGGCTGTCGGCGACATCATGGATTGGATCGCCCCTTGACCAGAGAGAATCGCCTGCCGCTGATCGAAATCTGTGTCGAAGGCATTGACGGCCTGCTGGCAGCAGAAGCTGCCGGCGCCGATCGCGTCGAATTGTGTGCCAGCCTCGTTGAAGGCGGCATCACGCCGAGCCTTGGCACGGTGCGCGCCGCCCTCGACCAGGCAAGCGTGCCGTTTCATGTCATGGTGCGGCCGCGCGGCGGCGATTTTCTCTACAGCGAAACCGAGTACGCCTCGATGCTGGCCGATGTCTCGGCACTACGCGAGCTCGGCGTGCCCGGCGTGGTGTTCGGCTGCCTGAACGCCGACGGCACTATTGACGAAGCGCGCATGAGCGAACTGACGCAGGCCGCCGGCCCCTTGCACGTCACCTGCCATCGCGCCTTCGACATGACGCGCGACCCGGCCGAGGCGTTGGAAGCGTTGATCCGCAGCAAGGTCGGCCGCGTGCTGACCAGCGGCCAGCGTGACACGGCAGTAGAAGGCGCTTCACTCCTGGCGGATCTGGTGCGGCAGGCCGGCGACCGCATCGTCATCCTCGGCTGCGGTGGGCTGGACTTGCACAACATCGCCGACGTGCGCAGCAAAACCGGCCTGTCCGAAATGCATTTCGCAGCCCTCAAGGATGTGCCAAGCGCTATGAACTACCGAAATCCCCATGTCGGCATGGGTGGCTCCGACCTCGACCGCGAGTATCGCAACACGCTGACTGACACCGACCTCGTGGCGGCCACCATCAAGGCAGCCAAGGCATGAGCGCAGCCCCTGCCCCGATCAGCCGTGTACTGGCCGAAGACGAAGCGGCGATCCTGACGCTCAACAATGAGCACGCCGCCGAACTGTCGTGGCTGGAGCCAGAGCGGCTGTCTTTCCTGCTCGGCGAAGCGTTCTATGCACGCCGCATCGGTGATCTCGAAGCCTTCATCATGACCTTCGACCAGGACGCCCGTTACGACAGCCCGAATTTCTTGTGGTTCCGCGAGCGCTACGAGCGCTTCGTCTATGTCGACCGTGTCGTCGTTGCGGCTAGCGCGCGTGGCCGCGGCCATGCCCGCCGGCTCTACCAGGATCTGTTCGGCCATGTCGCGCGCGCCGGTCACACGCTGGTCACCTGCGAGGTCAACACCGACCCGCCCAATCCCGCCTCGGATGCCTTCCACGCCGCACTCGGCTTCACTGAGGCCGGTGACGCGGTGATCCACGGCGGCAAGAAAGCGGTGCGCTATTACGTCAGGCAGATCACCGCCTGATCCGCTGCGCTGGCCACACAAAGAAGCTGAAGCTCCTGATCCGCTGCGCTGGCCACACAAAGAAGCTGAAGCTAATGTAGGTGTTTCCACCAACCGGAGGAAATGCAGTGCCGAGCAATGTCTTCCGCTTCGACGAAAGCTGGCACATCCCCGAGGGCACGCCGCAGGAAGTGTGGGAGGTGCTCTCGGATGCCGAGTTGCTGCCGCTCTGGTGGGGCGACGTCTACAAGGAAGTGGTGCCGCTCGACAGCAAGGGCAAGGCGACCATCGGTTCGCGCGCAAGAGCCAGGGCTCGCGGCGCCCTGCCCTATGAGCTGAATTTCATCATCGAAGCGGCGGAGCTCATACCCGGCCGCCTGGTGGTGGTGAAAACCCACGGCGATTTCGACGGGCTGTGGCGGGCGGAATTGTCGCCATCGGGCACCGGCACCCATGTGCAATTGACCTGGCAGGTCACGGTGCTGAGGCCGATCCTCAAATTCCTCGCCCCGCTGCTGCGGCCGGCCTTCGCCTGGAACCATCGCTGGACAACACCGCGCGGCGAAGCCGGTCTCCGCCGATATCTCGAGGCACGAAAGGCAGCGCCTCGATGAGGCCGGCGGCATTCACCAGTTG
>NZ_RZQG01000560.1:0-4031 GCF_003998635.1 Mesorhizobium sp. M7D.F.Ca.US.004.03.1.1 | reverse complement strand
CCGGGTGACCCTGCCCCGGCGCAGGTCACCGCCGGCGCCTTCGACGACAAGGGCCGCCGCATCGCCGATGCGACGCTGACCTTTTCGCCTGGCGAAACCACCGCCACCGGCACCATGGCGGTGCCCTTCGAGCTGCGCAACGACTTCGCTTCGATCGCGCTTGACGGCGAGCGCCAGGCCGGCGCGGTCCGCGTCCTCGACGAAAGCTCCAAGCGCCGCCGCGTCGGGCTGTTGTCGCAGGCCGAGGCCGACCAGGCGCAGCCGCTTTTGTCGCCGCTCTACTACATCAGGCGCGCGCTGCAGCCCTTCGCCGATCTCGTCGAACCCTCCAGCGCCGACCTCGCCGACGCCATCCCGCAGATCCTCGATCAGAAGCCGGCGATGATCATCATGGCCGACATCGGCACCATTCCCGCACAGGTCCGGCAGAGGCTGGTCGACTGGGTCGACAATGGTGGCACGCTGGTGCGTTTCGCCGGCTCCCGGCTGGCCGCCGCCGGCAATGACGACGACCTGCTGCCGGTCCGCCTGCGCACCGGCGAGCGTTCGCTCGGCGGCGCGCTGTCATGGACGTCGCCACAGCCGGTCACCGAATTCCCCAAGGCCGGCCCGTTTGCCGATCTCGCTCCGCCGACCGAAGTCACCGTCACCAGGCAGGTCTTGGCCGAGCCGACGCCCGACATCGTCGAGCGCACCTGGGCGGCCCTTGCCGACGGCACGCCGCTGGTCACCGGACTGAAAAAAGGCAAGGGCACGCTGGTGCTGTTCCATATCACCCCCGAGGCGACATGGTCGAACTTGCCGATCTCGGGCAGCTTCGTCGAGATGCTGCGCCGCATCGTGCAGCTGTCACGCAACCAGGGCGCGGCGATCGCCAATGCCGAAGCCGCCGCCGCGTCGCTGGCGCCCTACCGCATGATATCAGCCGACGGCACGCTGGTGCCGCCGACGCCTGACGCGCGGCCGCTGGTGCCGGGCTCCGGTGCCCTGCCCGTGACATTTGAGAACCCGCCCGGCCTCTACGGTTCCGAGACCGGCGTGTTTGCCCACAATCTGCTTGAAGCCGACAGCACGCTGGCCCCGCTGGCACGCCCGCAAATCACTGTTCCCGTCACATCGATCCAGTATGCCTTTGACGAATCGCGCAATTTGAAGGGCGCGCTGGTTGCGGCTGCCCTGGTGCTGATGCTGCTCGATACGCTGGCGGTGTTCTGGATGGGCGGCCTGTTTTCGCGCCGGCCGCGCCGTGCCCGGGCCGTGGCAACCACCGTCGCGGTCCTGATTGCGCTGGGTAGCTTGTTCGGCCATGCCGATCTGGCCCGCGCCGACGATGCCAAGCCGGGCGACGAAGTGGCCATAGAGGCGATTTCGAAGACCCGTATCGCCTATGTGCTGACCGGCGTGCCTGGCGACGATTCGATCAGCCGCGCCGGGCTCGAGGGCCTGACCCGCTTCCTGATCGAGAAGACGGCACTCGAACCGGGCGCGCCGGCCGGCGTCGACATCTCCAAGGACGAGCTGTCATTCTATCCGCTGATCTACTGGCCGATCGATCCGGCCGCGCCGATGCCGAGCCAGGCCGCGATCGCACGCATCGACGCCTACATGCAGCAGGGCGGCACGGTGCTGTTCGACACCCGCGACCAGTTCGCCAATGGCATCGGCGCCGATTCGACCAGCCCGGCGACCGAGCGGCTGCGTGACATCCTCGGCAACCTCAATGTGCCGCCGCTGGAGCCGGTGCCGTCCGACCACGTGCTGACCAAATCCTTCTTCATCCTGCCCGAATTCCCCGGCCGCTTCGCCGGCAGCCCGCTGTGGGTCGAGGCGTCGCTCGACGCCAGCAATGCCGAGAACCGGCCGGTACGCACCGGCGACGGCGTTTCGCCGATCATGATCACCGCCAATGATTTCGCCGGCGCCTGGGCGGTCGACGAGAATGGCGACCCGCTGCTGCCGACCGTGCCGGCGGACCCGATGCAGCGCATCTACGCACTGCGCGCCGGCGTCAACATCATGATGTACATGCTGACCGGCAACTACAAATCCGACCAGGTGCACGTGCCCATACTGCTCGAACGGCTGGGGCAGTAAGATGAGTTTGTTTGGTGCGCTCCGGTCACGGATAAACCCTCCCCACAAAGGGGAGGGTAAGAGATGAACTGGTCGATTTCCTTCGAACCGCTGATCTCCTGGCCCTTGCTGGCCTTGGCGCTGGTGCCGTTGGCGCTGCTGGCACTGGTCGGCCTGTGGTTTCGCCAGCGCGGCTCGGTCTTCCGCTTCATCGCCCTTTTGGCGCTCGCCGCCGCCTTGTTCAACCCGGTGTTCCTCAACGAGGAGCGGGAGCCGCTGAAAAGCGTCGTCGCGCTGATTGTCGACCGCAGCCAGAGCCAGGATATCGGCGATCGCACCAAGCAGACCGACGAGGCGCTGGCCGGGCTGCAGCAGCGTCTTGGCCGCTTCAAGCAGTTCGACGTGCGCGTCGTCGAGGCCGGCAAATCCGAGGCCGCCGAGGAGCGCACCGAGACACGGCTGTTCGGCGCGCTCGAAGGCGCTTTCCGCGACGTGCCGCCGTCACGCATCGGCGGCGCCATCATGGTCACCGATGGCGAGGTGCATGACGCGCCGCGGGGCGCGCCCGATTTCAACGCTCCGCTGCATGCCTTGATCACCGGCAACGACCACGAGAAGGATCGCCGCATCCGCTTCGAGAACGCGCCGCGCTTCGGCCTTGTCGGCAAGCCGCTCGACATGACCTACCGCGTCATCTCGACCGAAAACGAGACTGGCCCGGTCGATGTGCGCGTTTCGGTCAATGGCGAGCAGGTGGCGGTCGAGCACGCCACCGTCGGCCAGGCTATGCCGCTGCAGGTGACCATTCCGGGCGCCGGCCGCAACATCGTCGAACTCGCCATCGATCGCGAGCCGGGCGAATTGACCGACACCAACAACCGCGCCATCGCGCTGATCGACGGTATCCGCGAGAACCTGCGTGTGTTGCTCGTCTCCGGCGAACCGCATGCCGGCGAGCGCACCTGGCGCAATCTGTTGAAATCCGACGCCTCGGTCGATCTCGTCCATTTCACTATCCTGCGGCCGCCGGAAAAGCAGGACGGCACGCCGATCAACGAATTGTCGCTGATCGCCTTCCCGACCCGCGAGCTGTTCGTCGAGAAGATCAAGGATTTCGACCTCATCATCTTCGACCGCTACCAGCACCGTGACGTGCTGCCGATCCTCTATTACGACTACATCTCCGAATATGTCGAAAAGGGCGGCGCGCTGCTGATTGCGGCCGGCCCCGAATATGCCGGCGAAAGCTCGATCGCACGCACACCGCTGATGGCGGCCCTGCCGGCGATGCCGACCGGCGAGGTTGTCGACAAAGCCTTCTATCCGCGCCTCACCGATCTTGGCCAGCGCCACCCGGTGACGCGCGGGCTGGATGGTTCGGCCAGCGAGCCGCCGCACTGGAGCCGCTGGTTCCGCACCATCGGCGTGCAGAATCCCGAAGGCGAAGTGGTGATGAAGGGCGCCGACAACCGGCCCCTGCTCCTGCTCGACCGCAAGGGCGAAGGCCGCGTCGGCATGCTTCTGTCGGACCAGGGCTGGCTGTGGGCGCGCGGCTTCGAGGGCGGCGGCCCGCATGTCCAGCTCTACCGGCGCATTGCGCACTGGCTGATGAAGGAGCCCGAGCTCGAGGAGGAGCGGCTGACCGCCGACGGCCGCGGCATGGTGCTGGAAATCCGCCGCCAGACGATGGCCGACGATCCCGGCCCCGCGCAGATCATCACCCCATCCGGCAAGACACTGACCGTTAAGCTCGAGAAATCCGAACCGGGCGTCTTCCTCGGCAGCGTCGAGACCAGCGAGATCGGCCTCTACCAGGTCGCCAATGGCGACCTGACGGCGCTCGCCCATGTCGGCCCGGTCAACGCACCGGAATTCGCCGATGTCATTTCCACCGAAAACCGGCTGAAGGCGCCAGCGGAAGCCACCGGCGGCAGCGTGCGCCGGCTGGCGCCATCCAC
>NZ_RZQG01000055.1:0-14849 GCF_003998635.1 Mesorhizobium sp. M7D.F.Ca.US.004.03.1.1 | reverse complement strand
TATCCCACCACTTTGAAGAAAATGAAGTGGGCACCGCAAGGGCTAGAGCGGATCAGCGAGTGGAAGCGGCGGGTGGCGCCGATCCCATTGGTCGCCATCGGCGGCCTCAACCCCGACCGCCTCGACGGCGTCTTTGAGGCCGGCGCCAACAGCGCCGCAGTGGTCACGGACATCACGTTGAGCTTCGACCCCGAAGCGCGCACGCGAGAATGGATCGAAAAGACGGACCGATGGCGATGAGACGAGAACCGCATGTGCTTGTCGTTGGCGGATCAGATTCCAGCGGGGGTGCTGGAATAGCACGCGACATCGAGACGATCTCTGCCGTTGGCGTGCGCACCTGTCTCGCCGTCACAGCGCTAACGGTGCAAACGCACGACGCCGTGATCGAAATCCATCATTCGCCACCCAGCATGGTGGCCAATCAGATGTGTGCCGCGCTACAGGCCAACGACGTAGCCACAATCAAGATCGGCATGCTGGCGACTGCCAAGATCATTGTTGCCGTTGCCGCAGTGCTGCGCAAATTTCCGCAAGTGCCGGCAGTACTCGACCCTGTGCTGGCCTCCACCTCAGGCCGCGCACTTCTGGAAGCAGGCGCTATCGCTGCCATGAAGCGCGATTTGATGCCGCTTTGCTGCATTGTCACGCCCAACCTTCCTGAACTGGCGCTCCTTACTGGTTCCGAACCGGCTTCGGATGAGGACGGTGCGCTCCAACAAGGACAAAGACTGCAGGCCGTCGGCCCTCAGGCCCTGCTGATCAAGGGTGGGCACGCGTCGGGTCCCCGATCGGCCGATATTCTGTTACGCTCCGATCATGAACCCATCCACTTCGACACGCCGCGCCTTGCTATATCGATGCGCGGAACAGGTTGCATGCTGGCCAGCGCGATTGCGGCGCATCTGGCGAAGGCGAAGTCGCTCGAAGATAGCGTGCGCGAAGGCAAGCTGTTTGTGTTCGAGAAGCTTCAGAAATGCCGGCTGAATAATCACAACGTTCTGCGTCCAGCCAAGCAGACCCATTTTCCAGAATTTTTCCAGTAGCGAGACTGGAGGGCTACTGCTTCTCTATGCCATCCTTACAACGCGTTGAGTTCCACTGTGCCGTCCAGAATTATCTGTCGTTGTCCAGAATTAAGCCGGGCTTAGAACTGAAACGAACCCGCCGAAAGGTACGAGCGGCCCTCACTCGATAAGGGTTACCAAACCTATTCCTGTGGGCTACCAATCCGCGTGGTGGGTGGCCTTAGGTTACCAATCAGTGTGGCGTCCGGAATTATCTGCCTCTCTCCGGAATTAAGCCGAGATTAGAAGATCGGTGCGGTATTGCGCCCGGTCAAACCGTGTCGATTTGCGGCGTAGCCGACGTGTCTCACGCTTGGCGGCGTCGCACGCTGGTCCCGATTGTCGCCCGAATATCTGCCTACCGGCGACAGTGAATGCGCCAAGCTAGACCTTCGTCGATAGGGCGGCTCCGGTTTACCAATCCTGTCGTCCTAGGTTGACCAATCCGTTGTCGACCGTGAGCGGGTTTACCAATAAGGGCGGCTATATTCTGCGCAAACCCAATCACCTGATGCCAATCCAGAATTAATCGTCATTAAGGGCATTGGTAAACTCAGTCTGAAACCCCACCCTTAGCCAGAAAACTCTCCTGTTTTCAATCGCATAGCCCGCCCGCCAGCAACCGATAATTCGGGACCGGTAAACCCGTGAAAGGCCCAATAATTCCGGACGTCACACCAGTCTGCCCTTTTATGCGACTTTTCGAGCACAGACCGGGAACATCTGACCGTTTCCATTCATCGCCCAAGGCCGGTTTAGCGCTGGAAAAGCCAAAGTGCGGGAGTAAGAATGGCCGCAACGGGGCCGGAAGCCGTCGGTCAGCTTTCGGGGAGTGATCCCGGTAAGTTCGCAACTCATTCGCTTCTTTTCTGCAGTCCCCGCCATTACGAGTTGGCGGTGTCGGTCGCCGAGGGGATCAACGCCATTACTGCGGCTAGTTCGGCCCTCCGGACGAGGAATGGCATGCGCGTCGTCCCATAGTGCTTGGCAAGATGGAAGCGGTGCATGCCTCCTACGATGTGAACTTGGCCTTGGTACTCGCCGAGCAAAGGCGGTGTGACACCGCGGCCATGCAGCCATCGGTAGGCGATCCCACAGCTCTTGCTCTTGTAACGTTGATGCCAAGGACCCTTGTCCCTGCTGGCGGCGTAGGTAAGCCTGCCGCCAACGTCAGTGACATCAGCGTCGATAAGAATGAAATCCGTCGAAGCGTGGTCGCTGGGATCATCGCCGTCGAACGCGAGATAGAAGTTTGCAGGATCGCAGTCCCATATCGCAGTCAGTGCAACCGGAATGTTCTTTCTTCCTTTGCACCAGATGTCGACCTTGCGTTTCTCCTGAGCGCGGGCGACCTCGAAGGCTTCGTCTAGTTTTCCTTCCGCGACATCCATGGCTGTGATGACGTTCAAGCCAAGGGCCGTCAGACGGTTGATCTCGTCCACGTTCGCCATGCCTTCTCCTCTGGCAGCAGATTATTATCCACCGTTGGAAGATGCGGCGGCAATCCAAGCCTGAGGCACGAGGGCCTGTCCACGCCATTCCTCAATCAACTTGACTCCGGGAAGCTTGCCCCAGACGTCCTCATCTGCATGATCCAGCACGATGATCTGGAGGCGACCTTTCGCGGCCATGACCTCAGCGCCTAGGAGCGCAAAGACCTTCCTGACGGCGACCACGTCCTGATCCCTCCACGCGATGAGGTCGGGGCCCTCGTCGCCCGCCGCCCGCTTAGGAAAATAGACTTGGCTAGGTTGGTCGAAGATCAGCTGACCAGGGACTGGGTGATGAGGTTCGGCCAGGAAGTAGTGCTGCAGCGCAAGCATTAGTGCGACGTGATACGCGAGCCAATTGGCGCCGCTGCCAATCTCCCACAGGTAGTCCTCACGCGTTCCCCTAGTCACCTTGACGGTCAGGTCTTCAATCAACAGCCTAATCGGGGCCTCGGGCCACTCCGCGTCAAGCTGCGGAATCAGCCGATTGGCATGATGGGAGACTTGGTGCAACGCGTTGAATAGCTTGCGCTGGATGTCGGCCTCGGAGATCGTCTTTTGCAGCGTTGCAATATCGGCCTGCAGCGAGGTGAGTTCCTGCCGCAAATCCGACGACTGGTCGGCGCGGTCGTAGACGTGCAACGCCTGCTCCAATCGACCGAGGAAGCGCTCAAGCCTATCGAAGCGATTGGCCTCGTCTCGGGCGACGTCAGAGTCCCGTTCCAGCACCGCTATCTCGCTACGGACATCGTTCAACTCAGATAGGACCGCTTCAGCGGCGCCGCGCTGGCGCAGGATTTCCTTGTCAAGCGTGTTAGACATCGCAGGGTGGGTCCGCAGTCGGATCTCCAGACCGCCGAGGTTGTCGCAAAGGGCCAAGACCTTCTCGCGGCCGCCGTCCCCGAGTGCGACCAACGGATCGGCGAACTCGTCGGCCAAGTCCCTCAGCCACGTGGAAAGGTCCAAGCGGTCACGTTGGATGCGCATGGCGTCGCCGTACGCCTCGCTGCTCTCCACCAGACGGCGCAGTTCGTTCAGGCGCTGACGATGCTCGGTAAGTCGCGCGGCGATTTCAGTTTCCGACGCACGAAGGGTTTCCAGACGCGTCAGCACCACATCGATGCCGGCCAGGCTTGGTCGAGCAAGACTTGAGTTGCTGTTCGACACGCGCCGAAGCAGGTCAACAACGTCACTCCAGTCCTTCGGCACTTCAGTGGAGGAATCGACTAGGCCAAGTTCGACTGCCTGACGCAGCCACGCCTCCGCCTCCGCCCGCCAAGCGCCAGTTGCCGACACGATCGCGCGTAGCTCAGCCTCCTTCCGGCGGAGGTTGCGCTGGAGCCGATCGATCTCAAACCGCGCCTGGAGAATCTTTGCCGTGACCGCGCCCAGAACGTACGGGAAGATGGTCTTTAGCTTCTCCCGGTGTTCCGTCGTATCGGCCTTGAAAAACATCACGTCGGGATTGGCGATCACGTTCTGAGGTTGGAACGTGAAGGCCATGAGGTCGCGGAAGCTTGGCCTTTGCTTGAATCCATTCTCTGTACCTGGTTCGAAGTCGAGGTCAGTCAGTCCTGCCAGGCGGTTCATCGCGCGCTTGACCGTGTCGACATTGGTGGTCTTGTCGGTGATCGTCTCCGGAATTTCGACCTGTGCGCCCTCCAGCAGCACCATGTCGCCTGTGCTCTGTTGGTCCCCCGGTTCGCGTCGCGCCAAGAGCTTTTCGCCCTCCAGCGTCTCGATCAGAATGCCGAACCAGCTGCAGTTCTCGCGGATTACGCCCACCGGAATCGCGCATTTCTCCGAGCCCAGACAGTAATCAACAATAGGGATAACGGCGGACTTCCCGGTCTTCGACGCGCCGCTGATGACGTTGACGACACCGGGCTCGAACTTGACGACCCGCGGCGCTGCACCATTGCGGGGCCAAAGGATCAGTTTTCGAAGCTGGAAATACATCTAGAACTCCACCCGTAACAGGTTGGCCACCTGCGCGGTCCCCAGGTTCGAAAACCAGAAACCCAATTTCTCCGAGGCAGGTCCGAGGTGCTTGACGCGCTCTGGAAGGACGAGCCTCCTCGGTTTCGGTTCTGGTACGTTTGCTCTTAAAGTAGCATCCTTGTAATCCACGGACAGCAGCCGCCCGCTCACACCGACAGCGGCCGATTGCAATGTCAGAGTACGCAGCAGCAGCGCTCGCTCGTGGACGGCGAGGAGTTGTTCCCGTTCCTTCCCGAGCTTGGCCGCGAAGAGCGCCAGTCCAGAGGGTCGGTTTGTCGAAGTCACGATTTCGAGCGTTGCGCGATGCAGGACGATTGGCAGCACGAGAAACGCCAAGGCGAACGGCGCTGGACGTTCGTCCTCAGCCTGGAAACCTTGGCCAAATTGCCACAATGCGAAAGCCCCAAGTCCTGGATTCTGGACAAGGGCGAGGTCGCTGAGCGGTAGGTGCGATCGGCCAGCCTCAATCAAGTCGCTGGCTCCAAAAGAGTCTGGTAGTCGGGATGCCAGCCGAGGCGCAGGCCGTGGGCAAGGGCGTTGAATGATCCGTGGACGAAATGACCGGGGACGACTCGACCATCGAGTGGAGGCTGCAACTGCGCGCAGCGCCTGTAAACTATTCTACCACGAACCGTTGCGGGGTGTCCGGCCTGTATGTCGTGCACCTCTGCACTGACGTGCTCATAGCGACCGACAAGATCATCGTCCCAGTCACTTAGGTTCTTCTCAAAGATTAGCCCGCTTTCGCCCCAGATCGAGATGTCGGCGAGCGTCCTAAGGTAATCGCTAACAGCCCGGACGCACGCTTCGTCTCCCACCTCGATCAGCTCGAGTTGGCGGACGAAGGCGGGACGGTCGGCGATCAATTGTTCGATGGCCTCGACAGGCGGTTGCTTGGTGAAAGACGACAGCAGCCCTGGAAGGTTGTTCTTCTGAACAAATGCTCTTTGCTCGGCCTGAAACGCGTCCACGTCCAAGATGGCGGGCTTGCCAGCTCTAATCAGCCTGTCCGCCGCCTCCTTCGCAGCGCCGATCGCGCGTTCGCACACTAGGTCGATGATGAGCGGAGAGACCGTCGGCTTGAAGATCGCGCGTATCGGATCGACGGGATCTGCATCGACGCTGATAACGGCGAGATTCTTGACCAAGGCGGCGCAATGAGCCGCATCAGCGTTCAGGAAAGCTTGGACGTCGGCGTCGCATGCCGGTGCAGCTTTCAGCTTGCTGTGGGCTTTGGCGAGGTTAGCGACCAGCGCCTCCACGTCGGCATCTGTTTTCGCGTCGTTCAGCGCGATCGCGAAGGCACCCGCCTTCACCGGTGTGACATATAGCCGGAAATGGCTGGTCGCCGGGTCGATCTCTCCCGCCGCCATGAAGCTGAGCCAGTTGGCCAGAGACTTCCACAGGTCCGCAGCCCAGTCGGATATCGGATTTTGCTTCAGTGCGCTCTTGCTTTGCTCAAGAACGACTTCGCCGCCGACCAGGTGAACCGCCACATCGTCTAAATGTTCAAGAGAGACCAAGGCGCCGCTAGGCGCGTTGAGCAGGTGAAAGCAAAGGCGTACAGGTTGAAGCGCATAGCCGAGGTATTGGCCAGCGGCGCTGTGTTTTCCCGTTTGCGTCTTCGCGTTCATTGCCCATCCCGTTCTCCCGAGTCGCACCGGAAGAAGCCAGTAACGATATTGGTATAGTTCGCCGTTGTTTACAATTGGCGCCCCGGCGATAGGACGGCTAGGCGCGATACAATTGCTGTTTAGGGCCAGCTCTCGAAGTCCAGATTCGGCAGGACAATGAATTTGCAGGACGTCCATTATGGGCACATCGGGGCCGTCTATGGCTCGGGCGATATGTCCGCTTTTGGACGAACGCGAAGTTTGCCGGAACGTCTGACTTTGGGCGCATACTTGCCGTCAAATTCGGCGTCCTTCACTGGTTCGTTCACGTATTCCGGAGAAAATTACTGTGCGAGTTGATGGATCCTCGTTCCCGGTACGACAGCCTCAGCTATTTCACATAGATGCTTATGGTGCGTCAGGTAGATGACCTGACCTGTGTTTGCCATCGCTCCGAACAGCCTGAAAACCTCCTCCGAGCGAATATGGTCGAACGTCTCCATGATGTCGTCGGCGACGAATGGGACCGAGGGCCGAAATTGCGCGAACTCGTAATAACCGGCGAGTCTTAGGGCAAGGTACAGCTGAAATCGTGCACCCTTTGAAAGCGCTTCGGTGACCTTGGATTGCCCGTCACCCTGCACAGCAATGAGAACCTCACCACCTCTTACAGGCTGGGTTGTCAGCCCCGAATACTGGCCACGCGTCATTAGCTTGAACGCGTCTGATGCGCGCGCCATCATGCCGGAGCGATGGCTCTCACGGTAGATCCGCAAAGCATTGCCAGCCGACATGATGCCAAGCTTCAGCTCTATGTAGCGAACGGCCTTCTCCTCGATTTCCAGCAGGGTTGTGCGCCGTTCAGCATCCAGGCGTGCAACCGCACTATCACCGCCGATGGCGTCCAGCTTGTCGGCCGCGCGCGTCTGCCGGATCAGCTGTTGCTGGATGGTTTCATCGAACAGGCGAAGCCGCTGCTCACCCTCAGCCTTCTCGACCGCGAGGCCGTCGAAATCGATCGCGTCCAGGATCGAGCGGGCCTGCTCGAATCCGTCGACCGCGAGCTCCGCCACTATCCGTTCCTCAAGTTCGGCGACGGTGGTGCGCAAGCCATCGCGCTCACGCAACAGCTCATCGCGTTCGACTACCTCGGGCAGAGTGGCGACACCAAAGACGCCCAGCACCTCGTTCTTGCGGCGTTCGTGTGCCAAAATCTCAGTGTCGAGGATGTCGCGCGCCTCCTTGAGGCGCTTCAGGTCGTTGCCGAGGCTTGCCTTCGTTTCACGTGTCCGCTCGGCACGCTCTAGGCGCTCGGCAAGGCGGATGGCCAACTGCTCCGGGTCGGTATCCTTCGTCGGCTCGTCGGCTTCAACCGCAACGGCGATGACCTCGACCAGAAAATTGGCCCTGTCGGCCTCCATCTTGTCGATACGCAGCTGCAGGTCGTCCCGTTCCTGCAGGCTTCTTGAAAGTTCGGCCAATTGATCGAGCACAGTGCCGACGCCGGATGCGGAGAGCCCGCTTTCGAGCCAAGTTCCCTTGAGTGCTTCGGTAATGCCGGCCAGCCATTCCTCCTCGCGACGCTCCGCCACACCTACTGCAACCCGTCGTGCCGCTAGATCCTCTTCTTTGGAGCTCACCATTCTGAGCGCCTCGGCATACTCGGCGTCCACCTTGCGCTGCCGATCCAGAAACGGCTCCGCGATGGCCATGATTGCTTCGAGGGTGTCGTTGGACTCTGATACAATGCCGACGCTTCCCAGCACTGCTCTCATTTCCAAGCGTATCTGCTCGCCGGCGTCAGCGGCTCGCTCGGCCTTCAAGCGAGCAAGTTCGATCTGCTCCCAGGCAGCGAGCGCATCGCTGCGCGCCTCGATCTGATCCTCGATCCTTTCGATCAGGCGCTCAGACGAAGGTTCCACGGCGTCTCCGAGCAGGTCCCTGGCGGCCGCGCGGATTTCCAACAATTGGGTATCCACATCCTTGCCGAGCTGTGTGCGTTGGATGCCGTTGCGTGACAGGTTGGCCGCGGCCTCGGCCAGCTCGCGCGTAGTTGCCCGGATCTCAGCCAGATCCGCCGCGCCGGCCAGCCGGCCTGCGCTGGCAATGTCATCGCGCGCCAATGCCACGGCGAAGTCGTCAGCGGTGTCACCGGTCAGCGCTGCGCGGTGCGTTGCCCACGCATCATCGCGAACTCGGCGGATGGCGGTAGCCGCTTCATCGTCGACAATGTCGCCCGAGGCACGAAGGGCATCCAATCGTGCGGCGAGCATGGCATGGTTGCCCTCGTATTCAGCAAGGCGTTCGGCAAGTACGGCGGTGTTCCTTGCCAGTTCTGACGCTACCGTCTTCCAGGCGGCAATCTGCCCGGCGCTCGGAACCGCGACGTTGGCGAGAGCGAGGGCATCTCCGTTCCATGGACGCAAGCGCGCGAGCGCCGCCTTCCATCGGATTGTTCCCGCATCTTCCGCCTCGCGAGCCGTCCTAATCTCTGCCTGGTGTCCGCTTGCTCGCGCTTTCGACAAAGCCGAGCCCAGCCTTGCCCTGGCAGGTTCGGGCACCGCCCTTTCCTCGCCGACCCGCTGCCTTGCCACCTGCAGCGCATCGAGTGCCGCCGCGGCTTCGTCGCGAGCGGCACGCATCCCGGTAGCAATCCCGGACCTCTGCTCGACCATGGCGCGAACGACGCCAACGGTGACGGCAGGCAGAAGCAGCGCGCCAGGATCCGCCTCGGAAGATCGGCCCAAGGCGGCAAGGCAGCTCGCCACGCTGTTGTTGAGGATTTGCAGCTCCATCCTGCGAGTGGGCAAGTCAAAGCCAGCCGCGGTATGGCGCACCTTGCTCTCCGCCAGCCCGCGAATGCGTTCGGAAATCGACAGGATCGGTTCGTCCTCGTCGACCGCAGTGACTTTTTCCGCCAGGCGCTCGGTCTCGTCGATGTTTGCGGACAGCCGCGTTCTGAGGCTGGCATCGTCATCGATCAGTTCGGTGACACTTCCCGTCGATGTCCGGGCTGGGGAGGCGATGTCCGGCAGCTGATCCAGCCGGGCAATCTTGCGCCGGATATCCGCCAGCATCGGCGCAGCACGCACGTAACGAGCAAAGGTATCCAGCCTGGCCACCAGCACCGCCCGATCGCTGATGGTTCGGCCGTACTGCTGCGCTGCATCGAGACGTTCGGCCTCCAGGCCCTCGTAGGTTGATGCAAGGGTGTCGATCGCATCCCTGCGCGACTTTACGTCAACAAGGCGCTTCTTCAACAGCGCCAGTTCGGTTCCATGCGCCTGCTTCCGATACAGAGCGTCTGCTTCGGCCTCGAGGGCGTTCAACGTATCACTTGCGTTCCCAAGACCGGCGCTGGCCGTGAACAGAAGCTTGCCGAGGTCGCCCCGCGACTCCAGGATAGATTTTCCGCCGGCTTCCAACGTCTCGTCATCGAGTGAGAACATCGTCGTGTAGGCGTCGCGCGACAGACCGGCGAGATGCGCCGTGATCGCCACCTCGCTTACCGGTTGGCCCGTCGCATTCAATAGCGAATTACTGCGCTGTTTCGTACGCGTGAACGTGTGTTCGGAGCCGGCCAGTTCCAGCACCCCGCCGATGCGCATGGCACTGTACTCGTGCAGGAAGTTGTAGCGGCTCCGTTCCTCGATGCCGAACAGCAAGTCTAGATAGGCCGAAAGCGCAGTCGATTTGCCGGCCTCATTCAGGCCAAACACGATATGCAGATCAGGTCCGGATTCCGGTTTGGGTCCGAAGTCGATCGAACGATCGGTGAACTTTCCATAACGAATGAGGTCAAGGCGCCGCAACCTCATGACGATCCACCGGCCTTAAGGCGGGCAGTCACCAAGTCCGCGCCCTTGGAAAGCACCTGATCGAGGAACTGTTCCAGCCCGGCTTCGTCCGTCCCAGCAAAATCCCGCCCGTCGGCCGGAAGGTCGGCGACCATCTTTTGGACGAACGCCCTCGCCTCAGCGCGGAAGGCCTCCGAGGTGGCATCGGCACGCATTGATTGCTCGAGTTCGAAAATCGGATCAGCAATATCCTCGGCGGTCTCCGTCCGAGGCGGCGCGAGGTCAAGCTCGAGCTTCTCCACCCACGTATGGCCTAGCTGTTCCGCAGCCTGTTCGGCTTCGGCAAGAAGGAGGTCCCTGTCGCGGATCAGCGCCCACATCAGTGGTGACGTTCCTGTCAGGCCAATGCGAGCCACAGCATGACGCGATCGGACGGTTGCCCGCATCTCTTCGAGTGCGAAGCGAACACGCGCGACGGCCTCGGGCCACTCCACCGCTCCGGTAAGGTCGACGCTCACCCGTTCGAACTGCGCAACGCTGGTCAGCCGTTCCTCGATCTCCACCGAACGGTCGTGGCGCACCGTCACCAGGGTGACTGATTTCTCACCGGCCTCGTTGATATCCCTCCCCTGCGGTATTCCCGGCATCACCACGGCACTGGCGCCAGGATGGACTTGGCGAGCATGGATGTGGCCGAGGGCCCAATAGTCGAAACCGTGGGCGTGCAAGTCAGCGATGCTGCAGGGCGCGTAAACGTCGTGACCTGGCGATCCAGCCAGACTGGTATGCATGATGCCTATGTTGACGGCCCCTTCACGAGCCGCCGGATATTTGGTTAACAGGCTGTCCGGCGCCTTAGGGTTCGCAAAGCTCAAACCATGGAATACGACGTCCAGACCGCCGGCTGTCTGCAATACCGACTGAGCACGACCACCAAAGATGGTAACGGTGTCGGGAAATACCAGCTGTTTGGAAATCCGCGACAGGGCGTCATGATTACCGCGGATCTTGAAAACCATGATGCCGGCCTGGTGCAGGCGTGTCATCTGCGCGCCCAAGAACCGCGCTGTCTTCATTGAAGTCTGGTCGCCATCGTATAGGTCGCCAGCAATGACCAACGCGGCCACACGTTCCTCAAGGCAGAGATCCACTATCGAAACGAATGCCTGGCGGCTGGCGTCGCCCACCAGCCCGGCAAGATCGGGATTTCGCATCGCCAGCGAACGAAGCGGCGAGTCGAGATGAATATCGGCCGTGTGTACGAATCGAAATGCCATTCGGCCTCCGCCAGCAAAAGAGGTGTTCCGAGCTTCGACAGAAATTGCAACGAGGGCGCTGCAGCGCCCCGTTACACTTCAGCTAATTTCTCGCTCGCGGATTCGCCGGCCACCAACAAGCCGTCTTGGGACCGTAACACTCCTTTGGCAACCAAATCGGCGACCCCAGCTGAAATCAGCTGCCTTAATTGTGCGCTTGTGGCTTTGAAGCCCAGCATCCTGGCAACGCCTGTGGCGATTTCTTCCTCTGTCGCACCGAGGTTGGATTTCACGACTTCCATAGCGCCTTGGGCGACCTCGTCCTGCGCAATCATTTCGGGCTTGCGCAATCCAGCGGACACGACCCCACTGCGATCCCTGAGACGAACAGGAACACCTGGCTTGAAGCAGAAGTTGCCTCGACGGGCTACTGAACCACCTCTCTGTGCTATGCTTACCCCCCGCTCGATTGCATCCTGAATCCTGCCACCGGCCCGCTGCAGACCCCAGGCGTCCCGAATACGCGAAACTATTTCGTCGACATGGATTGGCGTTTCTGTAGCCACGACCTGCTCGACCAGTCCGGCCATGATTCCGCTGGGCGTCTCGTGGAGTTCGAACGATCCCGGTCGCTTTAGTTCGGCCTCTTCGTAGGCTCGATTGGGTGTCTCGGATCCGTTTGTGCTTTCGAGACCGATTTCCGTCACGTTGCCTCGGTCGACCGTAACAACCTGCACGGCTACAGCTCGATTTCTCTGGACCCCCAATTCGGCCCGCTCATCGAGTTCTTTTCTGGCGGCCTCAATCGCTAGTATGGTTCGCTCCAGCTGCTCACGAGGCCGTTGGAACCAGTCAGCGCTCCAGATGCGATGGATGATCCAACCATGGTCTTCCAGAACCGACTGCCGAAGCCGGTCTCGATCTCTGGCCGAGCGAGATGAGTGATATTCTGCGCCATCGCATTCGATGCCAAGAATATAGCGGCCTGGCCTCTCTGGATCCGCAACTGCGAGGTCGATGAAGAAGCCGGCAATGCCCACTTGAGCATGAACCTGATAACCCATTTCGATCAGCGCGTTGGCTACCTGTTCTACAAAGATTGAATCCATTTCGCGAACCGTGACTTGGGCAAGCGAAATTCGCCCTGTTCTCGCGTAGTGCAAGAAGAGCTTGAAGGCGAAGATGCCTTTCCCTTTGCCACGCTCCAGGTCGATGTCCTCGTCTGTGATGGACGCGAATACTTCGCAGCTGCGCTTGGCGCGGCTTATGAGGACGTTGAGCCGACGCTCGCCGCCTTCCGCGCCAAGAGGGCCGAAACGCATGGCCATGTATCCCTGGGCATTCTTGGCATACCCCACCGAGATCATGATCACGTCGCGCTCATCGCCTTGAACATTTTCGAGGTTCTTGACGAAGAATGGCTCGCTTGGATGAGCGTGAAAGAATTCCTCGGTGTCGGGATTTAGTCGCCGCAGCGCTTCGAGTTCATCCTGGATCGCGCGGCGTTGGCTAACCGAAAATGTTGCAACGCCTAGAGTCTCTTGCGGGTTCACCTTCGCATGACGGATGATCGCCTCCGCTACTGCTCTCGCCTCTACCGGATTGGTTCCTGTGCCGCCGGAATCGAAGACCCCCTCCGGCACATGATGAAACCGCAACCCCATACCTGCCTCTTGGGTATAAGGGCTTGGCACGATGAAAAGCCGGTTCTCGTAGAACTGGCTGTTCGATACTGCGATTAGAGATTGGTGACGGCTACGGTAGTGCCAGCGCAGCATACGCTGCGGCAAGCCGCGGGCCGTGAACAGGCCGAGGATGCTTTCAATGTCGGCGACCTGCGCGCCCTCACCCTCGTCATCTTCAGACTGCGAGCCTGTCATCTTCGCGAAGAATGTCGTGGGTGGCAGTTGGCGTTCGTCGCCAACGACGACCACCTGACTGGCCCTGGCGACCGAGCCAAGTGCGTCCACGGGCTGGATCTGAGACGCCTCGTCCATCACGAGCAGATCGAAGGACATCCGGCCGGGCGACAGGAATTGCGCCACCGAAAGCGGGCTCATCATGAACACTGGCTTCAGCGCCTGGATGGCAGGGCCTGCCTTCTGCATCAATTGCCGGATGGGCATGTGGCCTCGTCTGCGCGCCATCTCAGAACGAAGCAGTCCGACAGGTCCAGCTCCGCCGTCTCTTGAAGGAATTTTCCGGTGATGAGCCGTTACAACTTCGATGGCGCCGGCCTTGATGCGCTGGCGGTCCAGATCTGCGAAGTCACGTACAGCCCTGGAATGCAGTTCCCCGTCGAACCTTGCCAGCTCCGGCTCATCGGTCGCCATCGCCAGAAACATTCGTTCGTAGTAGGCCATATCAAAAACTGATCGAGCCGATCCTGTTGTAATCTGGCCGTTGGCTAGGCCGTCTATCAACTGTCCCAGTCCAGCCTTTCGGGCCGTTTCGGATCGCTCTTCATAGGCAACCCATTTCGAGAGCTGCTCCTGATGATCGAGCCAACCCTGCAGCCGAGAAACGACCTCGCCTATCGCGACGTCCGGAAAATCGACTACTCCAAACAAGGAGGGAGCATCGGCTTTCAAATCCCCTGTAAGCGCCTTCAATTCCCGCGCTGCCGCTTGGGCCGCTTCACGTGCTGAACGTGCCGAGTTTGCGATCTCGATTCTTTCAGGCAACCGCGCAGCCAGATGTCGGATCGAGCCATTTTCTTTCAGCCAAAGCTCGGCTTGCGTGAGAGCGGCCCAATCGGATCCTCGACCGTGCCACGACGAGCCGAATACGAACTTGCCAAGGCTCTCTCCCGCATCGATCCCTTGAGCAAGTGCTTGTAGTCTGCCTAGTCGGCGCAGTAGCTCCACCCGCTCAGTGATTAGATCCGGAACGTCAGTCAGAACCTGTCGTGACGCATCATCGGCTTGAGCTACAGTGCTCGCCTTCGCTTCCATCAGTTGCAGCGAGGCCCGCTCGGCGGAAGCCACGTCGCCTAGCATGGATGACGCGAGGTGCCCGAGATCGTTCCAGAAACCTTCGATAATTGGCCGACCGATTTCGATAACCTTGCGAACGCGCGCTGCACGCGCACCGGCCTCGGAGCGTTCCGCCATCCGGCCGGCGATAATCCGAGGTTCGGGGCCTAGCCCTCGTAGAGTCCGCATCCACTCCACTAGCGCGAGCAGTGGCGCGGAAGCCGATCGCTCCCCACGCCAATCTGCCCCGAAGGCGGAACGGCCAAAAGCGTCGCCTTCGCGGACTCTTGCTGCGGCAGCCTGACCCTTCATCAAAAGGTCGAGGAGACCAACTATCTGCGTCGCAGGCGCGCTAGGGTCGACCACAATAGTCCGCGCAAGTGCTGTGGCGCGACGGTAGTCGCCGTTCAATGCTTTCAATATTCCCGTGTGTGTGGCGAGCGCCTGCCGCGCCGCGGCCACCTCGGTGCTCCACGCCGCGTCAACAACCTTGCCCTGAAGGTCGGCTCTGGCAGCCTCAAGCGTCGCTACGCTGTCGGCAAGGTCGCCTGCCTGCTCAAGTCCGGAGTCCCAAACGGTGGCTGCGAAGGCCTCCGGACTTGCGTCAGGTGCTGCCGCTACTCGCTCGCCGGTCACGGCCAGCCTGAGCA
>NZ_RZQG01000559.1:0-4032 GCF_003998635.1 Mesorhizobium sp. M7D.F.Ca.US.004.03.1.1 | reverse complement strand
CGGGAACCGCGACCGGCTACGATCTTGAATATCTCGGCGAGACGGTGCGCACGCGGGTGCTGGAGAATTCCGGCATCCGGTTGCAATGGGAAATCAAGCGCATCGGCAATTTCCGGCCGGGGCATGCCGTCCAGGAGTTTCTCGGACAGCTGCTTTAGCCCGCGTCGAACTTCATGTGATACATGAACTTCGACGGGATCAAAACGACCCGCGACCGTTGCTGTAAAGACTCAACGACACGCTTTTCGCATCCATTTTCTCAGAAAGTGAATCTCTCGGAATCGTAAGCACTTGCCAGTGAATCAACTCTCTGATTCTCTGCTCAAAAGCGTTTCCTGATTTGAGTCGTTCGACGCGTTACCCGCGTTTTCCGTCTGGGGGGGGCAACCTGCTGGGAGACTCGGACTCAATGTTGCGGAAAATCTTGGTTTTTGGTCCGCCGTGAGAGGGGATGCCGGGGAATGAAAAGCAAGCATGTGGCCGTCCTGCTGGGTGGTTTTTCGTCCGAGCGGCCCGTGTCCCTGTCTTCGGGAAAGGCTTGTGCCGATGAGCTCGAGAAGGAAGGCTACCAGGTCACGCGCGTCGATGTCGGGCGCGATGTCGGCTCCGTGCTTGCCGAGCTCAAGCCCGATGTTGTCTTCAACGCGCTGCATGGCCCTTTTGGCGAGGACGGCACTGTCCAGGGCATCCTCGAATATCTCGGCATTCCCTACACCCATTCCGGCGTGCTCGCCTCGGCTCTGGCCATGAACAAGGAGCAGGCCAAGCGGGTTGCCAAGGCGGTCGGCGTGCCGGTCGCCGAATCGAAGGTCGCCAGCCGCTTCGCCATCCAGAGCAAACATCCGATGAAGCCGCCCTATGTGGTCAAGCCGGTCAATGAGGGCTCGAGCTTCGGCGTCGTCATCGTGCATGAAGGCCAGTCGCATCCGCCGCAGGTGATCGGCTCGTCCGAGTGGAAATATGGCGATACCGTCATGGTCGAGCGTTACATCCATGGCCGCGAGCTGACCTGCGCGGTGATGGGCGATGTGGCGCTGGGGGTCTGCGAGATCATCCCGACCGGCCATTCCTTCTACGACTATGATTCAAAATATGTCGCTGGGGGATCAAAGCACGAATGCCCCGCAAAAGTTTCACCGAATATTTACCAAAAAATACAAACACTGGCGCTCAAGGCTCACCAAGCGATCGGCTGTCGGGGCGTTTCCCGGTCGGACTTCCGTTATGACGATCGGCATTCCGAAAACGGCGAGGTTGTGTGGCTCGAGGTCAACACCCAGCCGGGTATGACGCCGACGTCCTTGGTGCCTGAAATCGCCGCCCAGGCCGGGCACTCGTTTGGCGATTTGTTGAGTTGGATGGTGGAGGACGCTTCGTGTCTGCGTTGAAATGGGGACAGGGTAAGGAGAGGGGCGCGGCCGGGCCGGCGCTGTTCGGCCTGCCGTTGTCGTTGGACCATTTCGTGCTGCCGCGGATGCTGCGCCGCCCGGTGCGCATTCTGGCGCGCCTCGGCGTCGGGGAATTCCAGGCGCCGCGCTTTTCCGCGGCCATGATGTCGGCCGTTTTGATTGCCTCGAGCAGTGCCTATGGCGCCTATCTCGGCGGCCATGTCGACGGCATCGTGCAGAGCATCACTGCCCGCACCGGCTTTGCCGTCGACCAGGTCAAGGTGGTCGGCAATCGCCAGACCTCGGAGATCGATATTCTCGACAGGCTCGAGCTCGACGGTTGGACGTCGCTGATCGGCTTTGACGCCGAGGCGGCGCGCGAGCGCATCTCCGGCCTGCCGTGGATCGAGGTTGCGGCGGTTCGCAAGGTCTACCCGCACACGCTGGAAGTGCGCGTCGAAGAGCGCCAGGCCTTCGCGCTCTGGCAACAGGGCGACGAGCTGTCCGTCATCGAGAAGGATGGCGCTGTGATCGCGCCGTTCTCGGGCGGCAAGCAGGTGTTGCTGCCGCTGCTGATCGGCACCGGCGCGCCGGCGAGCGCGCCCGACTTCATCGCCAAGATCGAAAAATATCCTGAGCTCGCCACCCGGATCAAAGGCTATATCCGCGTCGGCGAACGGCGCTGGGACCTGAAGCTGGACAATGGCATCACTGTCAAGCTTCCCGAGGATGACGAGGATCAGGCGCTGGCCGAACTCGTCAAGATGGACCAGGACAAGGGGCTGTTGTCACGCGACATCGCCGCCGTCGACATGCGCCTGACCGACCGGCTGGTCGTGCAGTTGACACCCGAGGCGGCAACGCAACGCGAAGCCGCACTCAACGAAAAACCCAAGAGCCTGAAGCGCAAGCCGGAGACGAAGATATGAGCTGGCTTGGCGGTCATGGCGATGCCTCGTCGCGCCGATCCGGCACCCTGACGGTGCTGGATGTCGGTTCGAGCAAGGTCTGCTGCATGGTGGCCAAGCTGAAGCCGTGCGATGACGGCAAGCTGTTGCGTGGCCGCTCGCACCGGATCCAGGTTATCGGCATCGGCCATCAGAAGTCGCAAGGCGTGAAGTCGGGGGTTGTCGTCGATCTCGACCGCGCCGAGCATGCCATACGTCTCGCCGTCGATGCGGCGGAGCGCATGGCCGGGCTGACGGTCGATTCGCTGATCGTCAACATGACGGCCGGTCGGCTGAAGAGCGAAGCCTTCTCCGCCACCATCAATCTTGGCGGCCATGAGGCCGACGAGACCGACATCAAGCGCGTTCTCGGCGCCGGCGCCAAGCAGGCGCTGAAGGTCGAGCGCGAGGTGATCCATTCGCTTCCAGTCGGCTTCTCGCTGGATGCGGAACGCGGCGTGCGTGATCCGCGCGGCATGGTCGGCGACGCACTCGGCGTCGACATGCATGTGCTGACCGGCGACGCCGCGCCGATGCGCAATCTGGAGCTTTCCATCAACCGTTCGCATCTGTCGGTCGAGCGCATGGTGGCGACGCCCTATGCCAGCGGGTTGGCGGCCCTGGTCGACGACGAACTGGAAATGGGCGCGGCCTGCATCGACATGGGCGGCGGCACGACGACGATCTCGGTGTTTTCGGAAGGCAAGTTCGTCCATGGCGACGCCATCGCCATCGGCGGCAATCATGTCACGCTGGACATGGCCAAGGGACTGTCGACCTCGCTCGATGCCGCCGAACGGCTGAAGGTGATGCATGGCTCGGCGCTGCCCGGCAGCGCTGACGATCGCGACCTGGTTTCGATCCAGCCGATCGGCGACGATGGCGATGTGCCTTTGCAGATCCCGCGCTCGGTGATGACGCGCATCGTGCGCGCTCGCATCGACGAGACGCTCGAACTGCTGCGCGACCGGCTCAACAAGTCCGGCTACGGCAATGCGGTGGGCAAGCGTGTCGTGCTCACCGGCGGCGCCAGCCAGCTTGCCGGCCTGCCGGAGGCGGCGCGCCGCATCCTGGGACGCAATGTGCGCATCGGCCGTCCGCTCGGCGTGGCCGGCCTGCCGGAAGCGGCGAAGGGGCCGGCTTTCTCGGCCGCGGTAGGGCTTCTGATCTATCCGCAGATGGCGAGCTTCGAGAGCCATCCGGCGAAAGGAATTTCCGGTCTCAGAATGACCGGAACGGGCGGAAAACTGCATCGCATGAGTCAGTGGTTGAGAGACAGTTTCTAAATTGACGGGGACAGCCCCATAGGCGGCCGCGGCGGCGAAGCGGCGTGAAAGGCAAAGGACGGAGACAATGACCATCAATCTGCAAAAGCCGGACATCACCGAGCTTAAGCCGCGCATCACCGTGTTCGGTGTCGGCGGCGGCGGCGGCAATGCCGTCAACAACATGATCACCGCCGGTTTGCGCGGTGTCGAGTTCGTGGTGGCCAACACCGACGCGCAGGCGCTGACCATGTCGAAGGCCTCACGGCTGATCCAGCTTGGCGCGCATGTCACCGAAGGCCTTGGCGCCGGATCGCAACCGGAAGTCGGCCGTGCGGCGGCGGAAGAGTGCATCGACGAAATTCTCGATCACCTGACCAACACCCATATGTGCTTCGTCACCGCCGGCATGGGCGGCGGCACCGGTACGGG
>NZ_RZQG01000558.1:0-4040 GCF_003998635.1 Mesorhizobium sp. M7D.F.Ca.US.004.03.1.1 | reverse complement strand
CAGCAGGGCCTTTACGAATATGACGCCGTCTCGCGCCTGCGCGACAGCCAGCTTGGTGATATCAGGTTCAACGACATCAGGAACTACATCAAGCGCGGCAAATTGTGGGAGGCGTTCGCGGCCGGTAGGAAGGTCGTGCTTCTGATCGACGAGATCGACAAGGCCGATATCGAATTCCCCAACGATCTCCTGCAGGAACTCGATCGCATGGAGTTCTTCGTCTACGAGACCGGCGAGACGATCCGCGCCGCCGTCAGGCCGATCGTCATCATCACCTCCAACAACGAGAAGGAGCTTCCGGACGCCTTCCTGCGCCGCTGCTTCTTCCACTACATCCGCTTTCCCGACGTCGACACGCTGCATAAAATCGTCGACGTCCACTATCCCGGCATCAAGCAGAACCTGGTTCGGGCAGCGCTCACCCAATTCTACGAGATCCGCGATGTGCCGGGGCTGAAGAAGAAGCCGTCGACCTCCGAGGCGCTCGACTGGATAAGGCTGCTGGTCGCCGACGACATCGCGCCCGAGGATTTGCGCGCCGATCCGAAGAACGCCCTGCCCAAGCTGCATGGCGCTCTCCTGAAGAACGAGCAGGACGTGCACCTGTTCGAGCGGCTGGCCTTCATGGCCAGAAGGCAGGGATGAAGAGCGGTTCGCGCATGATCTCTGGACCGCAACAACACGGCCTCTGACGCCGAGCTGGAAGGCCGGTTGCTACGAGCGGGCCTCGCCCGCAGTCTGAGCGGAACCATGCCCGCTCTGCTCTTGCGGCGCGTCGGTCTTGGCGCCGAAGATGATGAAGCTGATGACGGCAAGAGCGAGAACGCCGATCCCGCAATAGAGCATGACCCAGCCAAAACCGTTGACCAGGGCGGCATGCGCGATGGCGCCGGATGGGTCGAGGGTCGCGAGCCTGGGCGAATATTGCGTCAAGCCATCGAGATTTCCGGTGGCGATCTTTTCCGCTAGTGCACCCAGTTCATTCGGGTCGAAGGCCCCGTCAAACGCGTTCCGCAGATAAGAGACTATCCCCTGCGTCAGCAGCAGGCCCAGCACCGCGATGTTGATGGCGAGCGTGATCAAGCGCGCACTGATATCGATGCCCGAAGCCATGCCGGCGCGATCCGGCGACACCGAGCCGGTCGTGGTGTTGGTGGTCGGTGAATTGGTCAGGCCGATGCCGATGCCGGCGATCAGCGTGCCGGGCAGCATGGTCACCCAATTGGCGCCCTCGAGCCCGGACCCTATCCGCATGGCGATAAAGCCGATCCCTAATGTCAGCAGACCGAGCGGGATCGCAACCCGCGCCTGATAGCGCGCGCGCAGGCGCTCGGCGGTCGAGGACATCAGCATCAAAGGAAGCGTGTAGACCAGCAGCAACAGCCCGGTCGTTGTGCTGTCATAGCCCAGAACACCCGAAAAATAGATCGGCAGATAGATGATGAACGGCCAGTAGCTGAAATTCATGCCAATGCCGCCCATGATCGCTCCCGAAAACTGGCGGATGCGGAAGACGGAGAAATCGAACATCGGATAGGGACTGATCTTCTCGGCAAAAAGGAACGCGATGAAGGACAGGACGGCCGCGACAGTCACGCCGATGCGGGCGCCGGACTCGAGATCGGCGCCTTGCGTGATCAGATAAGAGAAGCCGAACACCGCGAACGAGAGCGTCAGGATGCCGGCCCGATCAAGCCTCTGGGCGTTGTGATCGCGTGATTCAGTGACACCTCTGCCGATGAAGACCAGAGCAAGGATCGCCAGCGGCACATGGATGAGGAACACCCATTGCCAACTGGAGAACGCCACGATCAATCCGCCAATAGCGGGCCCGAAACCAAGCCCGATGCCCGAGACGACGCTCCAGGCAACGAAAGCCTTGCCGCGTTCACCCCCATCCTGAAACTGATGGGACAGCACGGCCACGCTGCAGGTGAACATCGCTCCACCCGCGAGCCCTTGCAAAAAGCGGGCAATGATCAGAATTGGAGCGCTCGGTGCGAGGCCGCACAGCAAAGAGGCAAAGCCGAAGGCCATGGTGGTGATGACCATCACCCGTTTGCGGCCGAAACGGTCGGCCAGCGTCCCCGTCGCCATCAACACCGTGGTGCAGGCAATGGTGTAGGCATTCATGATCCACTGCAAATCCTTGAAATCGGCGGCGAGCACGCTTTCCAGTTTCGGAAGGATCACCGGTACGCTGGAGATTTCGAGACCGAACAGCAGCGAGGCAAGGCAGGCCCCCACAAGCGCAACGGTGTTTCGCTCAATTTGAAACCTCATATCGATCACTTTCTATCGGAGTTGCAGGCAATGCTTTTCAAACTGCCGTCGATGAGATAGACCACCCCTGATCATGAAAAAAGGCTATGCATCTCTATTTCAGAGATGACAAAATGGAATACTCGAGATGACCAGTCTTGATGTCGACGCCGTGCGGACCTTCGTCATGGTGGCCGATCTGCAGAGCTTCACCCGGGCGGCGGCGGCGCTGGGCAGTACCCAGGCGACGATCAGCGTCAAGCTGCGCCGGCTTGAAGAAAAGCTCGGCGCACGTTTGATCGAACGAACCCCGCGCCGCGTGAGCCTGTCAGCGAGAGGAGCGATCTTTCTTCCAGCGGCGCGCGAATTCCTTGCCGCCCACGAACGCGCCATCACGGAGTTTTCCGAGGCGCCGTGCCGGCTTGCCCTCGGCTTTGTCGACCATGTCGCGGGGCCCGAGCTTTCCATCCTGATAGCCCAGCTTCATGCCCACGATCCGTCGCTCGCGCTCAACATAAGGATCGATACCAGCTCCTTGCTGGAGGATGCTTTCGATCGCGGCGAACTCGATGCGGTCATTGTGCACCGGGAGAGCGACGGTCGCCGGGGCGAGGCCTTGTCGCGCACCCATTATGGCTGGTTCGCCGCCCCCGCCTTCGAATGGCGACCCGGGACGCCCTTGCGCCTGGCGCTTTTAAGCACCGTATGCAACTGCCCCGACCGCGTGAGAGCGGTCGAGGCGCTTGATAAAGCAGGCATTGCCTGGAATGAGGCTTTCGTCGGCGGTGGCGGCGCGGCCGTCAACATCGCGGTATCGGCCGGTTTTGCTCTATCCGCCCTCGCTTACCGTGTCGCCCCTCCCGGTTTGATCGAGGTTGGCCGCAAATTCAGCCTGCCACCAATTCCCCCTTCCGAGATTGTTCTGCATGCGCGCGCTTTGGCGCCACGGGCACGAGAGGCGCTGAAGATGCTCGCAACCGCTTTTCGCGAGTCCAATTTGCCGACAGGATAGGCACAGGTGTCCCGATCCGATTCTATCGGATCGGGCTCCAAACTTCGGAGGAATGAAATGACCGAGATCACCGTCCGCCCGCTCGCGCGGTCCGACCACGCCGACTGGCGGCGGCTGTGGACCGATTATCTCACCTTCTATGAGACGAAGCTGCCGGAAGAGGTCTACGCCGTCACCTGGAAGCGGCTGTTCACGGCGGGCGAGTTCGAGCCCAAGGGTTTCATCGCCACGCTCGACGGCAAGGCGGTCGGCCTCACCCACTATCTCTACCATCGCTCCGGCTGGTCGGAGCACAACAACTGCTATCTTCAGGACCTGTTCGCCGACCCGGATGTGCGCGGCAAGGGCATTGGTGCAGCACTGATCAAGGCTGTAAAAGAGGAAGCCGCAAAAATCGGCGTCAAGAACGTCTACTGGATGACGCACGAGACCAACACCACCGCGCGCAAGCTCTACGACCATGTGGCGCGCAGGACCGGCTTCATCGAGTATGATCTGCTGTAACTGGCCATGTTCATCCCCTTCTTCCTTGAACTGAAGGCAGCGCGTGTTCCCGTCTCGCTGCGGGAATATCTGTCGCTACTGGAGGGGCTGGAAGCCGGGCTGGTCGACTATGATGTCGAAGGTTTTTACTACCTCGCCCGTGCGGCGCTGGTGAAGGACGAGCGCCATATCGACCGCTTCGACCAGGTGTTTGCGCATGTCTTCAAGGGCATTGAAGCGCTGGGCGGGCCGGATGCCGTCGATGTCACCAACATCCCCGAGG
>NZ_RZQG01000557.1:0-4047 GCF_003998635.1 Mesorhizobium sp. M7D.F.Ca.US.004.03.1.1 | reverse complement strand
GTCCAGATCGCCGCGCGCATAGTGGACCCGGGCGATCTTGAGGGCGACAAGCCCTTCCCTGGTCTTGAGCGCCGACATCGGGATGTTGCAGTCGGTAAGCGTGCGCAATTGTCGGCGCCAATCCAGGAAGCGCCGTACCGGGTTGATCGCAAAGCGATCGTCGGAACGCACCGGCGAAACCTCATAGACCATGACGGGTTGCGAAACCATGGCCAGCGATGCCTTGCTCATCAGCCGCGCCCAGAACAGCGTATCCTCGTCATAAGCCAATCCGACCGGGAATCTCGTCTCGCCGATCAGCGATCGGGATGCCAGGACGCTGCCCACGGCGACCGACCGTATGTCGCCTTTCACATAGGCCGAAGCGTTTGCCAGGCACGCAGCCCGATAGCCGTTTGGCACCTTGATCTGTCGATCCTGGCCGTTCACCCGTCGCCGGTAGGCGCCCACGATCATATCGGCTTTCGGCTGCTCCTCCGCCTTCCGGAGCAGCGAGCGCAATCCGCCTTGCAGATGCAGGTCGTCGGCATCGATCAGGTATACCCAGGGATGGGCCGCCTCCACCAGCGCCGCATTGCGGGCATCGCCGGCATCGCGGCAACTGGCCGGCAGCACACGCAACGGCAACGACAGTCCCGCCGCGGCCTCCTGCGCGACAGTTGCCGTGCCGTCGGTCGATGCATCGTCAACCAGCAGGATCTCGCCGATGATCTCGGCCTCGCTGCGAAGCGACGCCAGCGTCGCCGCGATGGTCGCCGCCGCGTTGCAGGCAGGAATGACGACGCTGATCGCTCTCAATACAGAAACCCCGCGCCACGCGCTTAAGAATACAATTATCGTCCACTTCGAAACGAATGCAGATTAGCGGCCACATCGGTGTTTGAGAAGCAGTCTTGTCCATCCGGAGTTGCTGCGAAGAAACCGCTACGGGTGCGGCCTGCTTTCAGGCCTTTTCGAGCACGACCGGAATGACATCGACAGCTTGCTCGCCGACCTGTCCCCCAGTGGTCTTGAGCACGCCAACGATCGGCGCCACGTCCGAATAGTCGCGGCCGTAACCGACCGTGATGTGGTCATTGCTGGCCCGCATGCCGTTGGTCGGATCGAATTCCTGCCAGCCGGCATCGCGTCCGCACCAGACCTTGACCCAGGCATGCATGGCATCGGCGCCTTCCAGCCGGGGTTTGCCTTTCGGCGGGATGGTGCGCAGGAATCCGCTGACATAACCAGCCGGAATGCCGAGCCCGCGCAGACCGGCGATCATGATGTGCGAAAAGTCCTGGCAGACGCCGCGCTTCAGCTTGAAGGCATCGCTGGCCCGGGTCCGCACCGTGGTTGCCTCGCCGTCATAGGTAAAATCGCGATGGATCCGATTGCACAGGTTCATGGCCGTGCCGGCGGCAGAGCCGGCTATGCTGTCCCGCGCGTAGGTGGTGATCGCACCATCGATACCGGCATGGGTGCTGGCCGTCAGGAAATGGTGCGGTGTATCAGGCGCCAGCGACCGCACCGCGGCGAGCTCCTGCCTGAGCCGGCCAATATCGGGCGACACGTCGAGCCCGGGCTCGGGCCGCGACACCGAGACGCGTGCGCTCATCCTTATGTCGAGCGCGTCATGCGCGTCGCGAAAGGCGATCGAGGTGACGTTGTTGCCGAAGAAATCGGAAAAGTCGGAACGCTCGCTGGGCGCCGGCGCAAAGGACAAGGATGCGGCGATGACACGCTGCACGCCCGATATCGTCGACGGCAGTACCCGCACTTGATGACGACCGCCGCCAGCAGCAGCAGCGTAGTCGTAGTGGAGATGAAGCCTGATATCGTAGAGCATGCGTTATCCGAAATAGGCTTTGGCAAGGCTGTTGTAGAGGCCGCCGATTTCGTAGGCGAGCTCGTCCAGCGCCTTTGCCGTCATATCCGAAGGCTCCTTGATGGCGATCTGGGTGTTGAGCTGCAGGATCTCTTTCGCCGCCGGCGACATGTGCCCCTCCCCGCCGAGCGGCGGCAACAGGCCGATCTCGGCCTTCAGCCTTTCGAGCTGGAACAGGATGGAGCGCGGATTGAGCGGGTCGAGCGCCAGGAGATCGATCACCGTGCGCCGGCCGGCCTGCACCGGATACTGCCGGCGGTGGGTCATCACGCTGTCGCCGATCTCCAGCATCATGTCGAGCGCCCCGTCCGGCGCCTTGGCGCTGGTCAGCCGCGACAGTGTGCGGGCGATCTGGATGCCGCGCTCCAGCCGGCGGCCGATCTCGAGGAAGCGCCAGCCGGCGAAGCGGTACATGTTCTCGTGCAGCAGGCCGGAAAAGCCGGCAAGCTTGCGCAGAATGACCGTCATCGCCCGGGTCGCGTCGTCGCCAGGCGCCACCGTCGTTGCGAACTGATGGATGGTCTTCGACAGGTCCTTCAGCGCCAGCCAGCCATCGGGCGAGAAGCGGTCGCGGATCTGCCCGGCGCTGTAGACCGCACTATCCAGCGTACCGATCAATCCTGACGGGATCGCCGTCTCGACGTCGATGCCGAAAGGTTCGAGATAATCCCTGATGTCGGCGAGCAGCGGCATGTCCGGGTCGGAGGTCTCGGCCAGCCGCACATGGTAGGCGCGCAGGATGCGCACCGTGTCTTCGGAGCGCTCGATGTAACGGCCGAGCCAGGTCAGGTTTTCCGCCGCACGGCTGGGCAGGCTGCCGGGCCTAGTGCGGGTAAAGCTGTCGCCTTCTTGCGGTAACAGCGTCTCGCGCTCTACCGGTTTGTCGCTGACAACCCAGACATCCGCTGCCTGGCCGCCACGCTGCATGGCGATCGCCGTCGGGTCGAGCGACAGGCCGACGCGGGCAAAACCGCCCGGCATCACCGTCCAGCCGTCCGGCGTGCGCGCCAGATAGACGCGCAGGCTCGCCGGCCGCGGCTCTAGCCAGCCGCCGACATAGACGGGCGTCGTCGAAAGCGTCACCGCTTCCTGGCCGACGAAGTCGCCGCCATAGCGTTCGATGCGCGCCACCAGCTCCGCCCGCTCGCCGGCGGACAGCGCCGAGCCGAGCTTCGTCTGTTCGTCATCCTCGAAGGCAAGTCTCGTCGACAGCGCCGGCCCGATAACCATGCGATCGATATTGGCCAGCACATGCGCGCGTTCGGTTGCTTGCCCGCACCACCATGTCGCGACGCTTGGCAGCAGCAATTCCTCGCCCCGCAAAGCACGTGAAATCTTGGGCAGGAAGGCGAGCAGCGCGCGCGTCTCCATCAGACCGGAGCCCAGCGCATTGACGGTCGCAACCGCACCCTGGCGGATCGCCTCGACCAGGCCCGGCGTGCCGATCTGCGAATCCGGGCGCAGTTCGAGCGGATCGGCGAAGGCGGCATCGAGCCGCCGCCACAACACGCTGATCGGCATCAGGCCGGAAACCGTGCGCACCATCAGCCGGCCGCCGGAAACGGTCAAATCCTCGCCTTCGAGCAGCATGATGCCGAGATAACGGGCGATGTAGGCATGTTCGTAGTAGGTCTCGTTGAGCGGCCCCGGCGTCAGGATGGCGACGCGGCCATCGGTTTCCTTGGCCATGCCGATCAGCGCATCGCGAAAACGGCGGAAAAAGCCGGCAAGGCGATGCACATGCATCTCGCCATAGATATCGGACAGCGCACGTGTGGTGGCGACGCGGTTCTCCAGCGCGAAACCGGCGCCGGACGGCGCCTGGGTGCGATCGCCCAGCACCCACCACTGGCCATCAGGCCCGCGGCCGAGCTCGAAGGCGCAGAAATGCAGGAAATGGCCGCCGGCCGGCCTGGTGCCAACGACGGGCCGCAAATATTCCGGACTGGCCGCGATCAACCCCGCCGGCAGGATACCTTTTTCGACCAGCCGGTTGGGTCCGTAGATATCGGCGATGGTTTCCTCGAACAACTCGGCGCGCTGCACGAGGCCGGCGCTGATCGCAGCCCACTCGCTCTCCTCGATGAGAACCGGGACATGCGCCAGCGGCCATTCGCGCTCATTGGCGCCGGCCTTGTCGTAGACGCGGTAGTAGACGCCGGCGTCGCGCAGATACTGGT
>NZ_RZQG01000556.1:0-4073 GCF_003998635.1 Mesorhizobium sp. M7D.F.Ca.US.004.03.1.1 | reverse complement strand
TCCTTGGAAAGCACCGTAGAGAGGCTCATCGACGAGATGATGGAGCCCTATGATCTCGGCACGCACCTGCAATCGGTCAGCCTGTCGGTGGGCATCGTGGCGATGCCAAAGGACGGCGTCGATCCCGTCCTCATCCTGCGCCGCTCCAATCTGGCGCTGCAGAATGCACGCGCTAGCGGCGTTGGCAACTGGTCGGTCTTCCATGCCGAAATGGGCAGGGTCGCCGACCATCGCCAGTGGATCGAATCCGAACTGAATACAGCCTTCGAACGCGGTGACTTCGATCTTCACTACCAGCCGCAGCTCGATCTCCCGACCGGCCGCATTGTCGGCTACGAAGCGCTGATCCGCTGGCGGCATCCGGAACGCGGCATGATCCCGCCGATGGAGTTCATTCCGATCGCCGAGGAAACCGGCATGATCGGCCCGATCGGCGAATGGGTGCTGCGCAAAGCCTGCAGCGACGCCCGGCATCTGCCCGACGACTGCTTCGTCGCCGTCAACATCTCGCCCGTGCAGTTCATGACCAAGGACTTCGTCGGTACCGTGCGCGACACCATGACAAGCACCGGCATCAAGCCGTCGCGGCTGGAGCTGGAAGTGACCGAGACGGCGATGATGCAGGACCGAGACCGCGCCGCCGCCATCCTGAAGCAGCTTGCGGATATGGGCATCTCGGTCGCCGTCGACGATTTCGGCACCGGCTATTCCAATTTGAGCTACCTGATCGACTTCTCGTTCGGCAAGCTGAAGATCGATCGATCCTTCGTCAGCCGCCTCGATACCGATGCCAGCTCGGGCGCGGTCGTCTCGACCATCGTCGGGCTGTCGCGCGCGCTCGGCGTCAGCATCATTGCCGAAGGCGTCGAGACCGAAAGCCAGGCGACGCTGCTTAGGGCAGCCGGCTGCGAGGTGGTGCAGGGCTACCTGTTCGGCAGGCCGGCCCCTCTCAAGCTCAGGGTCGGCGACGCGCATGTCACCGACGAGGTCCGACGCGTCGCCAATCTGCATTGAGGCGCGACGCGATGTCTGTTTTCGTCTGAGCATGATCTTTTCCGAAAACCGGTATCCACTTTTCGGGATCATGCTTCAACGACGAGCGGAAAGCACCTTGAACATGCCGTCACGGGCGAGTTCGGCATGGCTCGAAAAAGCGGCCGCCAGGATCGGCTCATAGGGAAGCTGACGGTTGGCGACCATGAACAGCCGCCCGCCTGGCTTCAAGGCCTTGGCCGCCGCGCGGATCATGCCGGCGCCGATCTCCGGCTCGGCCGCCCGGCTGCGATGAAAGGGCGGGTTCATGGCGATCGCGTCGTAGCGCTTCTCGACCGGTTCCTTCAGCAGATCGACCCAGAAGAAATTCCTGGCGATCGACTGGCTGACCCCCGCCAGATTGCGCTTTGCGGCTTCGAGCGAGGCGAAATCGGCCTCGTAGAGGTCGAGCGCCGGAACGCTGGGGGAGCGGTCGGCGATCTCGGCAGCCACATAGCCCCAGCCGGCGCAGAAATCGGCAATGTTGCCCCGCAAATCATTGGGCAGGTTCTCGACCAGCAATTTCGAGCCGGTATCGATCCGGTCGAAGGAAAACATGCCGGGCGCGGTGTGGAACCGGTTTTCAACCAGCAAGGCGGGATTGGCGGCGCGTAATTCTTCCGCGGCGGCCAGATCGGCGGGACGGCGCAACCAGAAGGCGATGCCGTGATATTTCGGCAGATGGCCTTCAAGCGGCACAAGCTCGTCAACGCGCTTGCGCAGGCTGGCAATGCCATCGTCCTTGCCGCCGGCGACGACCACCAGGCCGCCCGGCGCGACGCGTTCAAGCGCCTCAGCGATGCGCACTTCGTTCAGGCCGCGATGCCGGCCGGCAAGCACAAGTGCCATATCGAAACCGTCGCCTTCCGCTTGTGCGGTGACGATGAGGCCAGACGCCTGCAGCGCGCGAAAATCCGGCCGGAAGCCCTGCACGAGGTGAAGCGCGGCTTCGAAGCCTTCAGGCAGGCGAAAACCCGGTTCGGTGCCCAGAAACAGGACGCGATTGCCCCTTCCCGGCAGAGGAACAGCCTCGGCCTCAAAGGGATGAAAAAGCGTCTTCAGCGGCTCGGCGGACATCGTTCGGTCTCGAAATGAGGTCTGTCTTGGCAATCTGAGAATGAAGACCCGGGCTGAAAATGAAATCCGGGCTGAAAATGAAAACGGGCGCGACCTAAGCCGCGCCCGTTTCGATTCATGATCTCAGACCGATCAGGCGGCGTTTTCTTCGCCTTCGGTCTTCTTGTCGCGGGCGAGTTCCTTGCCGGTGGCCTGGTCGACGACCTTCATCGACAGGCGGACCTTGCCGCGCTCGTCGAAGCCCATCAGCTTGACCCAGACCTTGTCGCCTTCCTTGACCACGTCCGAGGTCTTGGCGACCCGGTCGTTGGCAAGCTGCGAGATGTGGACGAGGCCGTCACGCGGACCGAAGAAGTTGACGAAGGCGCCGAAGTCGGCGGTCTTGACGACCGTGCCTTCATAGATCTCGCCGACTTCCGGCTCGGCGACGATGGTGTGGATCCACTTCTTCGCCGCCTCGATCTCCTTGGCGTTGGACGAAGCGATCTTGACCGTGCCGTCGTCCTCGATGTTGATCTTGGCGCCGGTCTTCTCGACGATCTCGCGGATGACCTTACCGCCCGAACCAATCACGTCGCGGATCTTGTCGGTCGGGATGTGCATCACTTCGATGCGCGGTGCGAACTCACCGAGTTCCGAACGCGCGCCGGAGAGCGCGTGGCCCATCTCGCCGAGGATATGCAGGCGGCCGTCCTTGGCCTGGCCAAGCGCAATCTGCATGATCTCCTCGGTGATGCCATCGATCTTGATGTCCATCTGCAGCGCGGTGATGCCGTTGGCGGTGCCGGCGACCTTGAAGTCCATGTCGCCGAGGTGATCCTCGTCGCCAAGGATGTCGGAGAGAACGGCGAAACGCTCGCCTTCCTTGATCAGGCCCATGGCGATACCGGCGACGGGCTTGGCCAGCGGCACGCCGGCATCCATCAGCGCCAGCGAGGTGCCGCAGACGGTCGCCATCGACGACGAACCGTTGGACTCGGTGATCTCCGAGACGACGCGCAGCGTGTAGGGGAACTGGTCAGCGCTCGGCAGCATCGGGCGAATGGCGCGCCAGGCGAGCTTGCCATGGCCGATTTCGCGGCGGCCCGGCGAACCCATGCGACCGGTCTCACCGACGGAGTAGGGAGGGAAGTTGTAGTGAAGGAGGAACTTCTCCTTGTACATGCCGGTCAGCGAATCGACATACTGCTCGTCCTCGCCGGTACCGAGCGTGGCAACGACCAGCGCCTGGGTCTCGCCGCGGGTGAACAGTGCCGAACCGTGAGTGCGCGGCAGGACGCCGACTTCGGAGACGATCTTGCGAACCGTCTTGAGGTCACGGCCATCGATGCGCGAACCGGTGTCGAGGATGTTCCAGCGCACGACCTTGGCCTGGAGTTCCTTGAACACCGAACCGATCTGCTCGGAGGTGTACTTGGCGTCTTCGCCTTCAGCCGGGGCAAACGCGGCCTTGACCTTCGCCTTGACGGCGTCGACGGCGGCGTAGCGCTTCTGCTTGTCGACGTTCTTGTAGGCCGAGCTGAGTTCGTCGCCGACGATCTTCAGCATCTCTGCTTCGAGCGTGGAATAATCCGGCGCGGTGAAGTCGCGCGGCTCCTTGGCGGCAACTTCGGCCAGCTTGATGATGGCGTCGATGACCGGCTGGAAGCCCTTGTGGCCAAACATGACGGCGCCAAGCATCAGCTCTTCGCCCAATTCCTTGGCCTCGGACTCAACCATCAGCACGGCGTCGGTGGTGCCGGCGACGATGAGGTCGAGCTTGGATTCCTGCATCTCATCGACATGCGGGTTGAGCACGTATTCGCCGTTGATGTAGCCGACGCGGGCGCCGCCGATCGGGCCCATGAACGGAACGCCCGACAGCGTGAGAGCAGCCGAGGTGGCAACGATCGACAGGATGTCGGGATCGTTCTCGAGATCGTGCTGGACGACGGTGACGACGATCTGGGTGTCGTTCTTGTAGC
>NZ_RZQG01000555.1:0-4084 GCF_003998635.1 Mesorhizobium sp. M7D.F.Ca.US.004.03.1.1 | reverse complement strand
TTCTCCGCCTACGGAACGGTCCATTCGTTGGCGGCTCCCGGCACGCCTGCGAGCGAGGTAGGGCTGGTGCGTTCTTCGGGCCTCGGCTGGACGGACACCTACACAGCGGCGCCGCTGCTGAGCACCACTGGCAGCCTCGGTTACACGCTGGGCGAGGGCGGGCCGTTCGACACCGTCAAGATGGAGCGCCATCTCGACACGCAGGAAGCGCTGTTCTGTGCTGCCAAACCCATCGTGCTGGCGGTGGCCGCAGCTACGGAAGCAGCGCGACCAAAGGCCGGGGATATCCGCGCCTTTATCATTGAACCGGGCACGGTCGTGGTCATGCATAAGGGCACCTGGCACGATGCCTGCCGGGGCATCGACGAGCCGACGCATTACTACTGGATGGCGACGTGCGGCGGCGGCTCCGTCTGGGTCGATATCGAGGGCGGGCCGGTGCATGTGACAGCGGCGGGCCGCTTCGATGCCTGAGGCAAGAACCGCCTTCTTTATCGGGGATGTCGCTCTCGACGACTATTTCACCGCCGAGCGCTGGCCCGACATTGCCGACAAGGCCTTGGTCCGGGAGGCGAAGAGCTATGTTGGCGGTATGATCGCCAACGCGGCGAGCGTCCATGCCGGGCTTGGTGGGCGCACGGAATTCATCTCGCTGCTCAACGACAGCCAGTTGTCCGCGCGGCTGTGCATGGCGCTGAACGAGACCGGCGTTTCGACACGGCATATGCTGCATGATCCGTCGCTGGCGGATTCGCGCAACCTGATCTTCCTGGTCGGCGACGAGCATGTGGTTCTGATCATCGAGATGGGCAACCAGCCGATGCAGCTGACGCCCGAAGCGCTGGCCGGCCTGCGCACGCCCGGCTACCTCTATATGAGCCTTGGCCGCACGAAGCGGCTGCGGGCCGAGGGGCTGCAGGGTAGGGAACTGCTGGCGGATTTCCGCCGCCATGGCCGCAAGCTGATCCTCGATCTCGACGTCGACGGTTTTTCGACTGGCGATCTTGATTACCTGCACAGCGCGGATGTGCTGATCATGAACCAGATCGGCTTCGGCCACGCCTTCGGCGACATCGATCTCGCCGGCATGAATGCGTGGATGCGGAAGCATCAGGTCGGCACGGTCATCCGCACGCTGGCCGCCGCCGGCGCGGAGGCGTTCGATGGGCAAGGTCGCATCGAGGTCCGGGGCTACAAGGTTCCCGTCATCGACGTGACCGGCGCCGGTGACACGTTTGGCGGCGCGCTGACCTATGCGCTCGGCGAAAACCTCAGCGTGCCCGAGGCGCTGGAACTGGCAATCGCTGCCGCCTCGCGTGCGGTCGCAATCGAGGGGCCGCAAGGCGGCGTCGCCTCGCTGGAAACGATCAAGCGGTTCCGAGCGGAGTTCGCGCGGAAGCGGAGCTAGTCTAAAGCGTGTCGCGATTTAAGGGATTCAGGATTCCCATTGATTTGAGTTCGTGATTCATTGCGGTTGAAAGGGAACCGCGATGGGCAAGCCGCTACCGCTTGAGTTGCGTCGGCGTGTTGTTGTACGTCGATGAGGGACATGGTCACCGCGATGCAGCGCGCCACTTCCGCGTTTCGCCTCGCTTTGTGAACAATTCCAACGTGCTGCGGAAATCTGCTGGGCGGCGTTGCCGTTGCCCTGAAGGAGACCCGCGCCACTATCCGCGTGATCGGCGTCCAGTCCGATGGCGCGGCCGGCCTCCACGACAGTTTCCATGCCGGCCTTATTCTGTCCCGTCCCGTCAGGACCAATGCAGAATGTCTGGCGCAACGGCAGCCTGCGGACTTTGCGTTCGCCGTCGTAAAGGCGTTTGCTCTCGGCCCACATCCTGTCGGAACCCGGTTCCGCCGCCGGCCTTGCCGCGCTCGAACATCACCCACGCCTGGCGACGCAGGGCGGCCCAATCGTGATCGTCGTGACGGGCGCGAACGTGGATGCGGCTGCGTTGGCCCGCATACTCTCGACGCGCAATCGCTAGGGATGCCGCCGCAGTGGCGCCTTCACAACGGCGGTTGCCCCGCTTGATAGCGCTGACCGCCGTCCTGTGACGGCACAATCTTGAACACATTGCGAGGGACTGGACATGTCGAGGCAATGGAGCTGTACGCAACCATATCCCTCAACACGGGCCGGCTGTCCGCAATCGCGGAGCAACTTTGCCAGCACGCCAGCGGAGACGTGGAAACCGACGTGCAGGCTTGTCGCGCCGATTCCATGGAGGTGATGCGCGACATAACGCGCCTTGTCGCACTGATTGCTTTGGCCGGCACGACGCCGCCGAGGAAGCCGCACTGACCACGAGCTCACCAGGACGCCAGATCTGGCGGCGCATGCCGCGCTGAAACCGTTGGAACCTGCGGCTTACCAAGCAGGCCGATTCCTGGATGGCAACTGCGGGCGTCCCGATAACCCCTTGGACCTCTGCCCTCGCAAGAAGCTGGTTCTCAAACCAACCGGCATCCACGATCAAAGCGCAGGCGAAAGCCGTCGTCGCCGCAACGGGCGGTGACGAATATCTTTCTGCTGTGCGGATGATCGGTTCTCGCGCCATCCCGACTTGACCGGCAAAGCTCAATTCTGTAATTGGTTATGACAACCATACCAAATGCGGCGGAGAGGCTGCTGGATGGCTGACGACAGGGAGGAGATCACATGAACCGACATCTGCATTCGATCTTGAGAACAGCTTTTGTTGCCGGCAGCTTTTCCGTGCTGGCGAATGCGGCCATGGCCGCCGATGCCTGCCAGACCGACCAGCCCGGTGCATTGCCGGCGGATTCCAAGGCACTGCTGGAAAAGGAATTGCCTGCCGCCGCACAGGCCGGCTTCGAAGGCTATGGCAGCCCGGTGGTTGCCAGTCCCTTTATCAATTTCAAGCCGGCCAATGGAAAGCCGTGGACCATCGGCTACAGCAACTCGTTCTCAGGTAATGCCTGGCGGGCCGCGGCCTTGGCGCATCTCCAGGCCGATGTGGAGCAATACAAGAAACTCGGCCTCGTCAAGGATCTGATCGTCACCGACTCCAATGGCGACGTCACAACGCAGATCCAGCAGATGCGTTCGATGATCCAGAAGGGCGTCGATCTCATCATCTCGATCCCGGGTTCGCCGACCGCAATGAACGGCGTCATCGACGAGGCCGCACAGGCCGGCATTCCGGTCATCACGCTGGCCGCCCCGGTCACGACCGCCAATGCCATCAACGTCGACACCAATGGCTACCTGATCGGCAAGACGATGGCACTCGGGCTTGTCCAGTTGCTGAACGGCAAGGGCAGCATCCTGACCGTCGAAGGCATTCCCGGCACCTCGGGCAGCGAATTGATCAAGGCCGGCGGCCAGGCGGTGTTCAAGAATTGCCCAGACATCAAGATCGTCGCCGACCTTGTCGGCCAATGGTCCGAATCCGCGGCCCAGACTGCCGTGCTGCAGCAGCTCTCGACCAATCCGGCCGAGATCAACGGCGTCTGGCAGCAGGGCTCGATGTTCATGGGCGTGACCAAGGCGCTGGAACAGGCCGGCCGGGCAGCGGTTCCGGTCACTGTCGGCAACCCTAACCAGAATTCACTCGCCTACTGGCATGACAATGCACCCAAGGGCTACAAGACCGTCGGCTCGTCCAATGCACCGGGCGCGGGCATGGATCTGGTGTTCCAGACCGGCATGCGCGTGCTGACGGGGCAGGGCCTGAAGGTTTCCAATGTCGTCGTGCGGCCGCCGCTGATCACCGCCGACACGCTCGGCCAGTGGTACAAGCCGGACTTCACGGTCGACTCGACCGGCGTCGGCGAGCCGCCGGCCGGCACCTGGATGCCAGACAGCGTGCTCGACGGCTATTTCACCAACCCGGCCCCGCTGCCGCAATAAGCCTCCCAAGGCCAAAGCCGGCACAGTCGCCTCAGCGAGGCGACCGTGCCAACATCACCACATTTCAAGACCGAGCAGTCGCCATGTCGAAATCCTACCTCGCCAGCGCCATCGAGATCCTGCAGCAGGTCGAGGCGACGCAAAGCGACAAGATCAGGACCGCGGCAGGCTGGATCGCCGACGCCATCGAGGCCGACGGCCTGGCGC
>NZ_RZQG01000554.1:0-4086 GCF_003998635.1 Mesorhizobium sp. M7D.F.Ca.US.004.03.1.1 | reverse complement strand
CCAGAAGCAGTTTGCGACGGGGAACAAGCCCGTGCTCGCGCAAGCTTGCTTGTTGGCGCTGCTCTCCCAGCACGCGGTGCAGGCGCGAGCGCAGACTGTCCGGCAAAATCATGTCCGTCAGTCGCAGGTCCGGATAGCGCACATGCAGGAGGCCTGCGAGTTCGCCCTTTGGCTGAAAAAGGGGAACCGGCCGACTGCTCTTGGCAATCCGGGCGTCCCTGCTCTTGGCTGCGTCGACCAGATCCTTGAGCTCCTGAGCAAGCTTGCCATGGCCTTGACGTGCCTCATGCGCAGCAAGCTGCATCGCGATAGAGAGGAAACGATCCTCGTCGCCGGCAATGTGGCTTTTAAGCAGCGTCACGATATGGCGGGCCGTGGTCATGGCTCTCTTCTGGGGTATCCGTTTACTTGGCGAAGCGCATGCAACCTAAACGCTTTCAACGGCGATTTGTAACGCGCAATGGTGTTTTTTCTCTTGTCGATGTTCGCCCGTGGCAACTTCAGCGGTGAACTGTTGCGCCGCGGTCATAGGCCAGCCGGAATAACGCCGGCCAGCAGACAACAGTCCGCATCTTCGAGCGCTCGAAGTCTGGCCACTCACGCAGCGTGTCGGGTCCGAACGCTCCAAAGCCGCCCCGCCTGGCAGGTCCATGCGACCGATTGCGGGCGTGCGGCCATAAGGTCTACGCGGGCTCGCATGGCTGCCCGCGCCGCTGGCTAAAAAGCTGTACACCATCTCACGAAACACCAGGTCCGCTCCTTTGCCGGCCGACGGTCCATGAAATCCCCTCCCCACTCACGACACCGGAGACCTCCTTGCCCACATGGCGCTCAAGCACCGGCCGCCATGGCACCAGCGTGAACTCGCGCGACTTTTCAACGACGGCATATTTTCCGCTGGCAAGCTCGACGGAGCGGCGGAGCGTACCCTCTACTCGTCCTCCGAATCGCGCTTCGGCATAGGGCAGGCCAAGTTCCTCCGACAGTTGGCCAGCAACACGGTTCAGTTCTCGCTGGCGCAGGATCGAAAGCATGTTGGCTCGATAGACGATCCCATCCTGTTCTTTATGCGCGAGGCCTTGCGCGATCAGCCACTGCCGCCGGCGAGCTTGCGCCTCTCTCACGTCGCGGCCGAAGCCGGATCCGTGCAAAGGCTCGGGTCTATCGGCAACCAGCTCCCGGTCGAGCCAGGTGGCGCCGTTGAAGCTGACCTGTCGCTCCAGCGCCATTGAGGAGAGCTTGTCGGCAACGACAGGCTCGGCCCTGGCCCGCTGGCCCTCATAATTCGCGACGCGATCGAGATGGTCCGGCGCGATGAGCCAGGTGCCGTTCGGCTCTCGCTCAACGCCGCCGGTCGCGCGGCGGATCGCCTCCAGCCGCCGCACATGCGTTCGCGCAAAGCTCTCGGTGGCGGATGGGTCATGCTTCAGGTGCATATCGACGTCGTAACGGCCGCCATGCGCGGCGGCGATTTCGGCGATGGTACGATCGACCTGCCTCGGCTCGGTGTTCCTTGGCGCGACACGCACGATGCAGCCATTAGGCATCGTTTCCATCGCCTCGCCTCTACCGATGTTGATCCAATGGCTCTTACCGTCGACGGCGTCGACGATCATGTAATGGCGGTCATTGATCTCGTCGGCCAGTCCACGCGCGACAACGCGACCGACGAGAGACTGGACGGGCTCGCCGGATCGATCGTGGATCACCCAGTCGGCGGCCCTGCGGGCAAGCCCCTTGCCGGTCAGTTCGCGGTGCATGGTCTTGATGATGTCGCCGCGTTCGCCGGTGCGGCGCAGCGTGGCTTCGAGCTCATCGTCGAGGCGCCAGGAGCCAGCGCCGACCTCCGCGGCCAGACCCATCCGCTCGAGCTTGCGCAGCCGTCCCTGGTGCAGCGTCTGGCGAATGGCGTCGGGACCGCCCGGCGAGACCAGGCCGTCATCATCACGCATGCTGAGCAGCCGACGGTCGATGCTGGTGAAGCGTTCCTGCTCCATTTCCCGGCGCAGGCGAAGCTCAATCTCGCGGTCGGTTCGCGGACCGAGATCGAGGCTGACCAGCTCGGCCGCCCGCTCGCGGATGCCAGATGAGATATATTCGCGCGCGATGACCAGGTTCTCGCCACGGTCGTCCCTGCCACGGACGATGATGTGGCTGTGCGGGTGGCCGGTGTTGAAATGATCGACCGCGACCCAGTCGAGCTTCGTGCCGAGGTCTTCCTGCATCTGCGCCATGAGCCGCCGCGTCAGCGCCTTGAGGTCGTCGTACTCGATGCCGTCTTCGGCAGCGACGATGAAGCGGAACTGATGGCGGTCGCCGTCCGCGCGATCGATGAACGCCTTGCCGTCGACGCGGCCGCTGTCGGCGCCGTAGAGCTCGCCAGGTTCACCTTCGCGGGTGACCCCGTCGCGCTGAAGATAGCGTAGATGGGCACGCGCCCCGTCCGCGCCCTTGCCGGCGAGCTTGACGACCCGCGCCTTGACGATCACCCGGCGCTGGCGGAAGGCGGCATACCGGTCGCGCGATTTCAGCAGTGCGGCGGCCGCCCCGCCGCGCCCTGTCCGGCTTCCTGTGAAGCGACCACCGCGTTGCGGCCGGCCGCCAGCCCGGTTGATCGCCGCACGAACCTGGCCGGCATAGCGTTTGCCGGCCTTCGAGCCGCGCGACCCGATTTTGCCGAGCTTCGGCCTGAACTCGTCATCCTTAATGCGAGCCTCCCAGACATATCAAGCAAAATCAGACACTTACACGTCAAACCCTCTTGGCACCGGCGGCAGCCTCCCGGAAAAACGATGTGCAGACAAAGATTTAACCGCCTCCTGGAGGCGGTACCTTTATCTTGCCTTCCGCGCCCAGCCCCGCCAGACGCGCCCCCGTCCGCCATGGCTAACGCACCGGCTCCTTCGGCTGCGCGCCGTCCTTGCCGAGCGGCACGAAGAGATCGCCGTTTCGCACGCCTGAGTGAACACCGTCATGAATGAAGAACAGCGACCGTCCGAGAGGAGCGATTTGCGCCTTTGGAGCGACAGATTGGCTTTCGAACGCCTCGATGTCGGCCGCCGAAACTCCGGCCGCCTTGAGTTGGTCGAGGTACTCGACGGTCTCTTCTGGCAGCGGTTTGCCACGCTTCAAATGCTCGTCGTAGCGCTCGGGACCGGCATTGTAGGCGCCAAACAGGCCAGGAAATCCGAAGCGGTCATACATGGCACTGAGATAGGCCGTGCCGGCCAGGATATTGTCGCGCGGATCGTGGGGGTTAGGCCCAAGGCCGTGTTCGACCCGCATCTCTTCATAGGTGCCGGGCATCACCTGCATGAGGCCCATGGCGCCAGCGGGGGAGGTGATGGGGCGGCCGCCGCGCATTGTCTTGCCGCCGCTTTCGGCAGCCATGACGGCATAGATCCAGGCTTGGGGAATATGGAAGCGCCGGCTTGCTTCCGATACCAACGTCTGCCACTTTCGCAGCTGCGGACTTTGGGAGATGGCGACCGGCTCAGCGCCGGTCGAGGCGGAACAGGCGCATGGCGCAATGGCGATCATGCCCAACAAGAGGAGGGTCACTCGGTCCATAGTGGTACGAGCCTCCCGATGACATTTTGAGTGGGAACAGGCCCGAAATAGCGGCTGTCGAAGGAGCGGTTTTTGTCGCTGCCGAGCAGGAAAACCTCGTTATCCCCGAGCGCTCGGCAGCCGTTCCACCATGGCAAAGGTCGGCCTTCGGCGTCGATTTTGAGCCGGCGCGCGACGATGTCGCCGCCGATGATGATGGCGTCATTGAAGGCGCAGACATTATCGTCCGGCAGCGCTGCAAGACGTTTTGCCAGCGGCACATTGCGAGGCAGATAGCTGCGCTCGGCGGCGAGATACGCCGCGTATTCAGGCGGGCGCACGAGCACGAGATCGCCACGCGCCAGCGCTCCCGCAGCGATGCGGTAAAGGCCGATCGGCGCGCTGGCCGAGGCGTTCCAGACCAGCCAAGGGGCGGGCTTTCCCAGCGCCGTGAAGCCCAAAAGACCGAGACCGGCCGCGGCCAAGGCGACCGTCTTACGGGCTCGAACACGCCTCAGGCGGCTGCCGATCAGATCT
>NZ_RZQG01000553.1:0-4094 GCF_003998635.1 Mesorhizobium sp. M7D.F.Ca.US.004.03.1.1 | reverse complement strand
CGCAAGATGCTGCGGCAAAGCGTGAAGAGCCTCGGCGGCGAGGCCCTGCTCGAACGCGCCGGCATCGATCCGACGCGCCGCGCCGAGACGCTCAGCGTCGAGGAATTCGTGCGGCTGACCAATGCGGCATGAGGGCTGACATGCAGGAACTTGGGGTGGTGCCTCGACTTTTCCCGCTTGTTGTGGCGGGGCAAAAGACGTCCACCATACGCTGGCGCGAAACGACGATCGTGCCGGGTTACATGCGCTATGTCTGCGATGGTGACGCCACGTCGACAGCCATTGTGTGGGTTACGCGCTGTACGGAGATGCCGTTGTCGAAAAGCTGCCGCCTTTGTCGGGCGGCAAAGCGAGTGGCCAAAGGATGTCATGCTGTCCGGAATGCGAGAGCACTATGCTGAGATCGAATGGACCGACATCGTGCAGATCGTCGAACATCTGACGCCGGCCGATAGCATGCGTCTATCCAACTACCCGGCTGCCACACCGTAGCCGGTTCAGCCAGTCTTCTCGTCCAACAGTCCCGAGACGAAATCGAACAGGCCTGGCCGACGATCACGTCTTAGCCGCTCGGCGACGACGATGCCGCGCACTTCGGCGAAGGCGCGGTCGAGGTCGTCATTGACGATGACGAAATCATATTCCTTCCAGTGCTCGATCTCGTTGCGGGCGTTTTTCAACCGCGTTTCGATCACCGCTTCCTGGTCTTCGGCGCGGCGCTTCAGCCGCGCCTTCAATTCCTTCATCGATGGCGGCAGGATGAAGATCGAGACGATGTCGGCGCGCATCTTCTCCTTGAGCTGCTGGGCACCTTGCCAGTCGATGTCGAACAGCATGTCGCGCCCTTCCGACAGCGCCAGTTCAGCCGGTTCGCGCGGGGTCGCATAGCAATTGCCGTGCACCTCGGCCCATTCAAGCAGCGCGTCGGAATCGCGCAGCCGCTCGAACTCGCGCATCGTCCTAAAATGGTAGTGGACGCCCTCGATCTCGCTGCCGCGGCGCGGTCTGGTGGTGACCGAGACCGACAGTTCGAGGCTGGAATCGCTTTCCAGAAGATTGCGCGCGATCGTCGACTTGCCGGCGCCGGATGGCGACGACAGGACGAGCATCAGGCCCCGGCGGCGAATGCGGGACCCCAAATCCTTGGCAACCATCGGCTACTCCAGATTCTGGATCTGTTCACGAAACTGGTCGACCACCGCCTTCAGTTCCAGCCCGATCGCGGTGACGGCGGCGGCATTCGACTTCGAACACAGCGTATTCGATTCGCGGTTAAATTCCTGTGCCAGAAAATCGAGTTTGCGGCCGACCGCGCCGCCGCCCTCCAGCAATGCCCGACCGGATGCGACATGCGTTTTCAGCCGGTCGATCTCTTCGCGAATATCGGCTTTGGTGGCCAGGAACGCCGCCTCCATGTGCAGCCGGGTCGCGTCCAGATTGGCGGAAGCGTCCATCAAAAGCCTGACCTGCTCGGCGATGCGCTCGCGGATCGCCACCGTCTCGCGTGACGGATCCACTTCTGCCCGCAGCGTCAGCGCCTCGATTGTGTCGATATGACCCGACAACAGCAAAGCCAGCGCGGCACCCTCGCTTTGTCGTGCCTGTTCAAGCCCTTTCAGGGCCACATCGAGCGCGGCCATGATCGCGGCATCGAGCGCGGCCCTCGCTTCTTCGGTTTCGACAGTTTCGGGAATGTCGAGTACGCCGCGCAGCGACAGCAACCCATCTGATGTCGCGGGTGCAGCGCCGAATTGCTCCTGCAGCCGCTTGGCGAGCCCAGCCAGGTCCTTCAGGAAGGCTTCGTTGACGACCGGCTGCGCCTGCGCGCCGGCGGCCCGGCCGATGGTCAGCGTCGCCTGGAAATTGCCGCGCGCAAAACGCTTCTGAAGTAGCTGCCGGACGGCTGGTTCCAGCCGCTCGAAGCCTTGCGGCAGTCGCAGCCGGACCTCGACGCTCTTGCCGTTGACGGACTTGACCTCCCAGGCGATCGAGGTGCCCTCATGCTCGGCGACGGCATGTGCAAAACCGGTCATGCTCTGCAAATTCATATCGCCCACACGTCCCTGGTGCACCACCCCGAAACCGGCTTTCCGGAGAGGAGCAAGTGCGGCTTGAAAATGACTGCGCCGCAGGCGCGTCGAAATCGGACGCGGGGCGCTCTTCTAAATGTCAGGGCATCGCCTGGTGAGCAATGCCCTTCCTTATTCTACATTCTACTGGGCAGCGCCCGCGTCACCGCCGCTGTCGTCGCCACCGTCAACCGGCACACTGTCAGCCGGCTTATCGGCATTGCTGTCGCCTGCGCCAGTTGTGTTGGCGGCCTTGGCGGCCTCATCTGCCTGCTTCTTCTGCAAGGCGCGATAGCGGGCGACATTCTCGTTGTGCTCGTCAAGCGTCGCGGCAAAGACGTGCCCGCCGGTGCCATCGGCGACGAAGTAGAGGTCGTCGGTCTTCGACGGATTGGCCACCGCCTCCAGCGCTGCACGACCCGGATTGGCGATCGGCGTCGGCGGCAAGCCGTTGATCACATAGGTGTTGTAGGGCGTCTGCTTCTGGATGTCCGACTGGTAGATCGGCCGGTCCGCCGGCTTGCCCTTGCCGCCGAACAGCCCGTAGATGATGGTTGGATCGGATTGCAGGCGCATGCCCTTGGCAAGCCGGTTCAGGAAGACGGCGGCAACCCGTGAACGCTCGTCACCCTTGCCCGTTTCCTTCTCGACGATCGAGGCCAGCGTAACGAACTCTTCGATGTTGGCCAGCGGCAGATCCGGCGCGCGCCGCTGCCAGACATCGTCAACCAGCTTCTTTTGATCCGCCAGCAGCTTGTCGACCATCTGCTGGCGCGTCGCGCCGCGCGTGAAGCGCAGGGTGTCGGTGGCGAGACTGCCCTCTGGAGGCGTGGTCGCCGGCATATCGCCGCTCAAGGCAGTCTCGTCAGCGATGCGCTGCAGCGCCTGCTCGACCGTCAGCCCTTCTGGAATGGTCAGCGAATACATCACCGACTTGCCGCTCTTCAAAAGCTCCATGATGTCGCGCATGGAAGCCCTGGGCTTGACCTCGTACTCACCGGCCTTCAGCGCGTAATCATTGCCGAAGGCCCGCACGCCAAGGCGGAATACCCGGGCATCGCTGATCAGTCCGCGGCGTTCGAGCTGGTCGGCGATATCCTGGACGCCGGTGTTCGGCTTGACCAGGAAGGTGTCGCCATTGGCCGAGGGGCCGGGCTCGGTGAATTCCTGCTTGCCGAAATAGACCGCGACGCCAGCCGCCAGAACCATCAGCATCACCGAAGAGATGACGAAGTTCATGAACACGACGACCTGGCTGCGTGATGCACGCGAGCGCTTCGGCGGCGGCGTGCCGGCCTCCGGCCGCAACGCCTCGCTGGCCGTTTTCGGCACGATCGGGCCGGATGTCGCCGGCCGTTGCCCGAATTCTCCGTTGCCTGCCGGATTTGTGTTCATTTCGCCCTACCATTTGATCGCCCAACGAATCCCCAGCGGCAGAGTAGGGGCGAATATGGCAAAATTGACGGCACGCCAAAGCGTCGCCCGATAGCCTGACGATCAGCCATTGTAGCGCTGGAAGACCAGCGACGCGTTGGTACCACCAAAGCCGAAGGAATTGGACAGCGCCACGTCGATCTGGCGGGCACGCGGCTTGTTCGGCACCAGGTCGATCGCGGTTTCGCGCTCCGGGTTGTCGAGGTTGATGGTCGGCGGCGCGACATTGTCTCTGATGGCAAGGATCGAAAAGATCGCTTCGGCGGCACCGGCCGCCCCGAGCAGATGGCCGATCGACGACTTGGTCGACGACATCGAAATCTTCGACGCGGCATTGCCGACAAGCCGCTCGACAGCGCCGAGCTCAATCGTGTCGGCCATGGTCGAGGTGCCGTGGGCGTTGATGTAGTCAACATCGGCAGGTGTCAGCTTGGCCCGATTCAGTGCGGCCGTCATGCAACGGAACGCACCATCGCCATCCTCGGCGGGCGCCGTGATGTGATGCGCGTCGCCGGTGAGACCATAACCCGTCACCTCGGCATAGATCTTGGCGCCGCGCGCCTTGGCATGCTCGAGCTCCTCGAGCACGAC
>NZ_RZQG01000552.1:0-4121 GCF_003998635.1 Mesorhizobium sp. M7D.F.Ca.US.004.03.1.1 | reverse complement strand
GTACTGTTCGGCAAGTGCCCCGACATCGATCGTGTCCCCGGAAAATGTTTCGGGACTGTCAGGGCCTTCCGCGTCGAGCAGGATCTCGCCGCCGCCGTCGAAACCCTGCCGTCCAAGCTTGGAGTCTTCAGGTAGCAACAGAGCTTCGACCGGTTCGTCGATATGCGCTTCGACAGGCTCGAGCGTGACGATGCAAGCCTGAGTGATGTCGGCTTCGATGCGACCGCTGATCTTCACGCCATTGCGCTTCCATGACGCCACCAGAAGCTCTGCGCGATAGGATTCGACCGAAATCAGCCCATGCTCCTCGGCCAGCGCTGCACGCTGTGCGGCATCGGCCTCGATAACCACCGGCAGACCTTTCTGCGGCAGGCGCGTGACGTTGGCGCGGAAGGATACCGGGCTTTGCGGGTCAATGTGCTTCATTGTTCACCTCCCTTGGCGACGGAAAGGCCAGCGTGCCGGAGACAATCGATTCGGGTGTCTGCGCGGCCAGCTGGTTGCAGGCGTCGGTGACATAGTCGGCCAGCAGCGATGCTTCCGGCCAGGCGCCGGCGTCGGGCCGGACATTGCGGGCAAGGGCTGCGGTGAGCCCGTCACGGTCGTTTCTTTCCAGGGCATCGTCATAGGCGGCGGTTCGGCCATAAAACATCTTTGCCAGCTTTTTCATGCGTTTGGGCACGCCAACGTCGCCAATGCCCAACTCCCGCAGCGAATGATCGACGTCGAGGAAGAACTCGTCGATCAGCACCTGAGCGACCTCTTGCGCCACGCCGCCCTCACCGCGCAACCGATGCTGGAACAGGAACATGTGCAACGACAGCATCTCGAAACGGCCGAGCGGCGTGTCTGGCACATTCCAGTGGGAATAAAACACGATCTGCCGCGCCGCCGCCACGATTTGTGCGTAAAGCGCCTCGGTGATAGCGCGGTTGGCGTGGCGTTCGCGGCCAAAAAAGCGCTGGAACATTGGGGATGGTCTCCTGGGGACCGTTTGTTGAAGTGGCCTTGTTGCATCGGCAAGCAAGCTGGTTTACCGGTTTCGCGGCCCAGCGCAAGTTGCGGCCAGCTAATGGAGTTGTTGTTGCGCGCGCTGAATTTCAAGTCGACCTTCTCGTCCAGGCCCGCTGGCGCAATCTCGCTGCTGGTGATTGTTTCGGCGCTGTCCGCCTGCCACACCAACAAGATGATCGGTGACCTCAGCCCCAGCGAGACGCTGACGCAGGGTTACGTCATCGACCAGCAGGCAATCGATTCGGTACCAGTCGGTTCCAGCCGCGAGCAGGTGTTGCTGGCGCTCGGCACGCCGTCGACGACGGCGACCTTCGACAACGAGGCCTTCTATTACATATCGCAGACGCGCAAGCGCTACGTCGCCTTCGACAAGCCCAGGCTCATCGATCAGAAGGTGCTGGCGGTCTATTTCGGCGCCGACGGCCGCGTCACCCCGATCGCCAATTACGGGCTGAAAGACGGCAAGATGTTCGACTTCGTCTCACGCACCACACCGACCGGCGGCAAGGACCAGAACTTCCTCAGCCAGATCATCAACGGCGCCAGCAAGCTGGCGCCCGGCATCCCAGGCGGCGGCACTCCCTGATCTCCAGACTCTGAAGTTCCCCTCCGGGAAGCAGTAACATCTCAGGCGACCAAAAACCCGCGGGAGCAATCCTGCGGGTTTTTGTTATGGCCAAGCAAGCCCGGCTTGCCAGCAATGGGGCAAGCCCGTATCAAACCCCGGGATTTTGGGGTTTGAAAATGAACAGTGGCGAACGCGCAGCACCGGACGGCTGGATGGCCACGGGGACGCCCGACCGGCAGATCGTCACATCCGATTGGCTTGCCATCGATCCTCCGGCAATCGACGGCGTCAGGATCAAGGAAATCAGGCCGGTCGCGACGTCCAACGGCTACCTGACCGAGGTGTTCCGGGATGAGTGGGATCTCGATCAATTGCCCGTCGGCCAGGTCTTCCAGCGCACGATGTATCCGGGTGCGGTGACCGGCTGGCATGCACACAAGGTGACGCTGGATCGGCTTTTCTGTTGTGTCGGCAGTGTGCGCATATCGCTCTATGACGGCCGAAAGGCTTCGCCCAGCTTCGGCACGGTCTGGCACAAGATCGTCGGCGCATTGCGACCGGCGATCGTCGTCATCCCGCCAGGCGTGTGGCACGGTGTGAAGGCGCTCGGGCCGGAGATCGCCCTGCTGCTCAATCTCGTCGACAAGGCTTATGCGTATGACGCACCGGACCATTGGCGCCTGCCGCCGGACACGGAACACATCCCCTATAAGCTGGTATAGCGTGGAACGACCCGGCCAGTCCGATGCAACCGGGCAGAACACGCCGCTCGTCTCGGTGGTGATCGCAACCCATAACCGCCCCGCCGCCTTGCGACAGGCGCTGCGCAGCGTGCTGGGCCAGACCCTGCAGGACTTTGAAATTCTGGTGATTGGCGATGCCTGTCGCCCCGACACGGCGGCGGTCATCGCCGAATTTGGCGATCCGCGCATCGTCTATGTCAACCTGCCGGTCAATTTCGGCGAGCAATCCGGCCCCAACAATATCGGCTTTGCCAGGGCACGTGGCCGGTTCGTGGCCTTGCTCAACCATGACGACCTCTGGTTTCCGGACCATCTCGCGGCGATGACCGGCTGGATCGATGCGACCGGCGCCGATATCGTCATTGCTCGCGGTGCCATCATCGAACCTGCGCGGGTGAAAGGCGATCCTCTCAAGACCTCAATCTACGGGATGTGCAAGGGCGGGTTTTATGATCCCGTCATCACAGCCGGATACGGATCGGCACAGATGGCCAGGCGGGCATCGCTGGGCTGGCTCGGCCCCTGGCGCCCTGCCAGCGAATGCTCCTGCGAAAGTTCGCAGGACTGGCTCTTCCGGGCCTGGCGAAAGGGAGCCGCGATCGCGACCATGCCACACCTGACGGTGCTCAGTATCTTCTCCGGCCAGCGCAGTGGCAGCTACGTCGAAGACACGGCGGTGGAACAGGAAGAACTTGCCAGCGGCATGCTGATGCCGAACGATCTGCGCGTCAAAGTTCTTGCCGCAGCGGCGGCCCCCTCTCGCCTGAAGACATCCAGCTATCTGAAACGCAGGCTTTGGGCCGCGTGCGGTATCCATCCGAGATCCGTCGAGTTTCGCCGCAAATACGGGCGCGGCGCCTTCGTCACCAGGCTACGTGAGATACGCGGCCTGCCGGCGATGCCCGCGCGAGAACCAGGGGGGGACGATTTGCTGGCCCGCTACCGCAAGCTTGCCGAGAGCGATGGAGCCAAGCCGAACGGTGGCTGAGGCACCGTGCCTGATCCGAGCCAAACAAAAACCCGCGGGATCGCTCCCGCGGGTTTTGCTTTCGAGCCGATGCCTTGTTCAGCCGTGCGCGAGCACGGCCAGTAGCAGGAGCGCCACGATATTGGTGATCTTGATCGCCGGGTTGACGGCCGGGCCAGCGGTGTCCTTGTAGGGATCGCCGACCGTGTCGCCGGTCACCGAAGCCTTGTGCGCTTCGGAACCCTTGAGATGCTTGACGCCGTCCTTGTCGACAAAGCCGTCTTCGAAAGACTTCTTGGCGTTGTCCCAGGCACCGCCGCCAGAGGTCATCGAGATAGCGACGAACAGGCCATTGACGATGACGCCGAGCAGCGAGGCACCAAGGGCGGCAAAGGCGGACGCCTTCGAGCCCGAGATCAGCAGCACGCCGAAATAGACGACGAGCGGCGCCAGCACCGGCAGCAGCGACGGGATGATCATCTCGCGGATTGCTGCCTTGGTCAGAAGGTCGACCGCGCGTGCGTAGTTCGGCTTCGAGGTGCCAGCCATGATGCCCGGATCCTCGCGGAACTGCTTGCGCACTTCCTCGACGATGGCGCCCGCCGCGCGGCCGACGGCCGTCATGGCAATGCCGCCGAACAGATACGGGATCAGGCCGCCGAAGATCAGGCCGGCGACGACATAGGGGTTGGAGAGATCGAAGGAGATCTCGCCCATACCCTGGAAGTAGGGATATTTGTCGCCATTGGCGGCAAAGAACTTCAGGTCGTTCGAGTAGGCGGCAAACAGCACCAGCGCGCCGAGACCGGCCGAACCGATGGCGTAGCCC
>NZ_RZQG01000551.1:0-4127 GCF_003998635.1 Mesorhizobium sp. M7D.F.Ca.US.004.03.1.1 | reverse complement strand
GCCCTGATGATGGCGTGCGAAGCACCGCAGGAGCCCAGTTGATCAGCGCTGAAACGCTCGATAAGGCAGTTGCAGCAGGTCTGATCTCGCAAACCACGCGGGATCAGCTGGAGGTCATGGAACGCGCGGTCGCTCTCGCCCCCGAGGCCAGGCGCGCCGATGACGAGGGTGACGAGGAAAACCTGCGGCTGGTCGGCGGCGGCAACGATCTGTTCGTCACTGTGGGAACCGTTCTGCTCAGCGCCGGCTTCTTCTTTGTCCTCACCACCTTGCTTCCAGGCCAGACATTCTGGATCGCCGGCATCCTCGCGGTTTTCACCTGGGGGCTCGCCGAAATTGTCACACGTCAGCACCGGATGAAATTATCGTCGTCCGTGCTTGCCCTGATTTTCATGGCCGCCATTCTGGTCGCTCTGGCGCTACAAGTGGAGGCCAGCTTCGGCATTCGCAAGCCGGAGACTATCTGGCAGCTATTGGCGTTGCGCCAGACGGCATCCCGGGCCGGATATCTGTTCCTGGGCGGAGGAATAATTGCGGCGGCGATCTATTTCTGGCGCTTTCGCGTCCCGATCATTGCCGGGGCTATCGCCATTGCCTTCACACTGCTTGCCTTCCTGCAAACGGCGATAATCCTGTATGACAGTGTGACAACGGGCGCGATTGCGCCGCCGCGCCTTGAGGATGTGCCCGAATTGCTCCGCGCCGCACTCTACATGCCGCTGATCTGCGGCCTGATCGTGTTCGCAACGGGTGTAGCTTTTGACATTTACGATAGGGATCGACGCAAGATCTGGTCCGATTGCGCTTTCTGGCTGCATGTCGTCTCGGCGCCCATGCTGGTGCATCCACTCTTTATCATGGCAACCGGCCAGAACGTCGTATTCGGACATATCGCGCCGGATGCCAATGCAACCATCATGCTGACGATTCTGATCCTTGGCTTCCTCTATGTCGCGCTTGCCATAGACCGCCGTTCGCTTCTGGTTCCTACATTGGCTTACTTCGGCTCGCTGGGCATCTATTATCTGGTGAATTCCGCCTCCGATTCGACGGGTATCCCGCCTTTTGCCTTGATCCTGGTCGTTGTTGGCGCGCTGATTATTCTGTTCGGGGCTGGCTGGCAGCGTATCCGGCGGATTGTCGTCAAACCCACCTTGCCGGCGACCGTGATCCGCCGGCTACCGCCGCTGAAGGCGTGACGGGCTTTGTGATGGTCGAGACGGCGACGCGGAAGAGAGGCAATAGGTATGAACGCATCCGGCGAGGACAAAGACCTCTCGGCCTACGAAAACAGCTGGCGGATGGGGCTGCTGATCGTGCTTGGGCTGATCATTGCCCAGGCCGTCACGCTCTATTTGATGGGCCGGACACCGATCTGCACCTGCGGCTACGTCAAGCTCTGGCATGGCGTCGTGCAGAGTTCGGAGAATTCCCAGCACATTTCGGACTGGTACACGTTCTCGCACATCATCCACGGCTTCCTGTTCTATGCCCTGGCGCGTTTCCTGTTCCCGCGCTCACCGATCGGCTTGAGGCTGGCCTTCGCCGTTCTCATCGAGGGCGGCTGGGAGCTGCTCGAGAACAGCCCGTTCATCATCGACCGCTATCGCGCCGGCACCATCTCGCTCGATTATTACGGCGACAGCATCATCAATTCGGTGTCCGACACACTGGCCATGGTGCTGGGATTTGTGATGGCGCGAAGGCTACCTATATGGGTGATCGTCAGCCTCGCTATCATCTTCGAACTCGGTACCGGCTATCTCATCCGGGACAATCTGACACTCAACGTGATCATGCTGCTGCATCCGTTCGAGGCCATCAAGCAGTGGCAAAGTGGAATTTAGTGATATGAGCACCTTCTCTCCCCGCGAAATCGTTTCGGAACTTGACCGCTTCATCATCGGCCAGAAGGACGCCAAGCGCGCCGTGGCGATCGCCTTGCGCAACCGCTGGCGCCGCCAGCAGTTGGAAGGCCAGATGCGCGAAGAGGTGATGCCGAAGAACATCCTGATGATCGGGCCGACCGGCGTCGGCAAGACCGAGATCTCGCGCCGCCTGGCGCGTCTGGCCGGTGCGCCTTTCGTCAAGGTCGAGGCGACCAAGTTCACCGAAGTCGGCTATGTCGGCCGTGACGTCGAGCAGATCATCCGCGACCTGGTCGAGATCGCCATCGGCCTGGTGCGCGAGAAGATGCGCGAGGACGTCAAGGCACGCGCCCACGTCAACGCCGAGGAACGCGTGCTGGAAGCGCTGGTCGGCAAGACGGCGAGCCCGGCCACCCGCGATAGCTTCCGCAAGAAGCTGCGCGACGGCGAGCTCGACGACAAGGAGATCGAGGTCGAGGTCGCCGATACCGGCAATGGCGGCATGCCCGGCTTCGAAATCCCCGGCATGCCGGGTGCCAATATCGGCGTGCTCAACATCAACGACATGCTGTCGAAGGCGATGGGCGGCAAGAAGACCAAGACGCGCAAGACGACGGTAAAGGAGTCCTACGACCTGCTGGTCAACGACGAATCCGACAAGCTGCTCGACCAGGACGAAGTGGTGCGCCGGGCGCTCGATGCGACGGAAAACGATGGCATCGTCTTCCTCGACGAGATCGACAAGATCGCGTCGCGCGAAGGCGGCATGGGCGCCGGCGTTTCCCGCGAAGGCGTGCAGCGCGACCTGCTGCCGCTGATCGAAGGCACCACGGTGGCGACCAAATACGGGCCGTTGAAGACCGACCACATACTGTTCATCGCCTCGGGTGCGTTCCACGTTTCCAAGCCGTCAGACCTGTTGCCGGAATTGCAGGGCCGCCTGCCGATCCGGGTCGAGCTGCGGGCGCTGGAGAAGGACGATTTCGTCCGCATCCTGACCGAGACCGAGGCCAGCCTGATCAAGCAGTATATCGCTCTGATGAAGACCGAGGGCGTCGACCTGACCTTCACCGACGACGCCATCGATTCGCTGGCCGGCATCGCCGTCGACCTCAACGCAAGCGTCGAGAACATCGGCGCCCGGCGGCTGCAGACGGTGATGGAACGGGTGCTGGACGAAATCTCCTACGACGCGCCCGACCGCAACGGCACCAGCGTCACCATCGACGCCGCCTATGTGGAAAAGCATGTCGGTGATCTGTCGCGAAACACAGATTTGTCGCGATTCATCCTTTAAACGACGGCGCCGGAACGTTCCGGCGCCGGTCGAGGCAACATTTTCCGGCAAGCAAAATCATGTGTGGCCAGATGGTACCATCTGGCCACCTTTCGTAGTGCCGGGTGAAGGGGTGCTCTCGACTCGACCAAGAGCTTTACCTAGTTTGCGCGGCAATTCTCGATCTCTTGGTTGACGCAATTCCGGACGGAAAACCGTTTCACACTTTTCCTGGAATTGCTTGGGCGGCGGCGCATGAAAAAACTGATCCTGATCATTCTCGGCTTGACGCTGGCGGCGACGCTGTTCGCGACCGAGGCGGCGACATTGGTGCCGCCGGGAAACCGCAACACCGAGCAGCCTGACATTCCCGGCGCCTCCAGCCGGCGCACGCAGGCCACCAACACCACCTTCCAGGCGAAATACCGCAAGGTCTACGCCCTGCTGCAGAATGACGCCGAATTGCGCGGCAAGATCAGGAAGGCCGCTTCCGCCTACGGCATCGATTCGATGCATATTGTCGGCGCCATCGTCGGCGAGCATACCTACAATGTCGACGCCTACGACCGGCTGCAGACCTACTATGTCAAGGCGATCTCCTACCTCTCCAGCAAGCTCTCCTTCGCTTATGACGGCGAGGACATCACCGATTTCGTGCAGCGGCCCGAATTCAAGAAATGCGCCGGGATGTCCGACAGCTACGATCTGTGGGAATGCCGTGAGCAGGTGTGGAACCATTCGTTTCGCGGCAAGTCAGTTGGCGGGACCAGCTTTCCCGACGATCGTTTCGGCGCCACCTTCTTCCAGCCCTATTATGCCGGGCAGACCTTCGGCCTCGGCCAGCTCAATCCTTTGACCGCCTTGCAGATGAGCGATCTGGTGCACAAGGTTTCGGGCCTGCCGAAGCTCGACGTCGGCGATCCCAACTCGGTCTACAAGACCATCATGGATCCCGATCTGACGCTGCCTTACGTCGCCGCGAC
>NZ_RZQG01000550.1:0-4130 GCF_003998635.1 Mesorhizobium sp. M7D.F.Ca.US.004.03.1.1 | reverse complement strand
CAGTGGGGCCCTCGGGAGATGGTCGAAGATGAGAAGGATGGACTTCTCGTCGAAGACGGGAATGTCGATGCGCTCGCGGCAGGCCTGCGGCGACTGCTTGGCGATGAAAATCTCCGCAAGAGGCTGGGCGCGGCCGCAGGGGTGAGTGCTGCAAGGTTCACACCTGAATATGTAATGCAGAACTGGGACCAAGTCATTCACGCTGCCCTGGCGGCGCGCGACAATGAAGAGCTCTTGCCATGCTGACCACCCATCCCATGCTGACCACCCATCGCGCTTTGCGCAAAATGGAAACACGCATCAAGATGACCTGGGCCGCCTCCGGGGCAGATGCGTTCCTGGTTTCCTATCCGAAGTCGGGGCGAACCTGGTTCAGGCATATCCTGGCGGATTACTTCAGTCGGACGGCTCACGACGGAAATGTCGATCTCTTCCGCATGTTCGGTGTTCTTCCAAACTTCGACCTTGATCCCGAACGTGGGATTCCTGCTTTCCGTTACGCGGAACAGCGCCCTCAGGTGCCGCTTATCCTCGTTTCGCACCTTGGCTACCGACAAATGCTGTTCTTGCACCGGCCGGTCATTTTCATGGTTCGCGATCCGCGCGACGTGGTCGTGTCGGCGTACTTCCACGCGACACGCCACAAGCATCGCTTCGAAGGCGATATGGATGCGTTCATCTACGATTATCATCAAGGCCTGCCGGCCCTTATCATGCATCTGAACAGCTGGGCGAAAGGCCTGACGCATCACCGGCATGAAGTTTTGAGCTATGAAGAACTGACCGACGACCCAGTCGGTACGTCCTCGCGTATTTTGAGATTTCTGGGGCATGCCCCATCTGTGCCAGACCTCGAGGGGGCTATCGAAGCTTCTCGTTTTGAAGCGATGCGCGAACATGAGGTGGCGGGGGGCCTGCCGGCGCATTCATATGATCGGGCGGATGCGGAAAGCCGTCGCATGCGTCGTGGCAAGGTCGGTGGCTTCGCCGACTATCTCAGTGACGCGCAAGCTGAACTGATCGAGCGGACCTGCTCCGAGTGGTTGACCCCGGCTGCCAAGGAGTTGCTTTGCCGCGGCGGAACCCACTTCTCGCGTTACAATTAAAGATCTGCCATCGCAGTTAAGCTCCGAGGGAGCATCGTGCGCGCATCATGCAAACACTTCTTTTGTTCTTGAAGCGGCGCGCAGACAGACTGCCGCGCGGGTGACAGACGCGATCGAAGGCAGATGCGTGGCCAGGCCCGGCGCGCCGTGAACTCCTTACCGCTAATGGGCTAGGCCATCAGTTGTAGCAGCGATCAGATCCTGACTGATTGAGGTTGCAACAGAGCCAAACTTGGTTGTGGCGGGCTCTTCTTTTCCGCCGATGATGGATGACGTCAGCAGCGATCTGGCGCGGATACGATCTGTATTGCTCCGCAAGTACGGGGAGTGGGTGAGTTTGGCAACCATTGCGATGACCAGAGGACTGACCAGACGTGCGATGGAGGCCCTCAAACGCAGGAGCGCTGGCCGCACGCGCCTGGCCAACATCGCACACCTTGTGACGGGCAATTTCCTCGGATCATTGCTTGGGCTTGTGGCCTTTGCGCTTTCGGCGCGAGCCCTTGGCGTGGCCAACTATGGCCAGCTTGCATTGATCATCGCGTTCACGCGGGTCGTCGAGCGCGTTGTCAGTTTCCAGTCGTGGCAGCCAATCATCAAATATGCGGCGGGCCTGAACGCGTCCTCGGACCGCGATGCCCTGCGCATGCTCATGAAATTTGGACTGCTTATCGATGTTGGCGCCGCCGTTTGCGCCTGGGTCATCGCCATGGGCGCAGCACTTCTCGTGGCGCCATTCTTCGGTTGGTCCGCGGAGATCGTGCAACTTCTTGTCCTGTATTCCAGCGTCCTGCTGTTCCAGATCTCAGGCGTTCCGGTCGCGGTGCAGCGCATGGCCGGCAACTTCCGCCTCCTCGCCTACGGGCAGCTGCTCAATGCGGTTCTGCGGGTATTGCTGTGCCTTCTCGGGGTGCTGCTCAAGGCTGATCTGGCCTATTTCACGCTGGTTTGGGCAGGAACGCAGATACTCGGGTCGCTGACACTTCTGACGTTGACTATGCGGGCGCTGCACAGGCAGGGCGTCCGCAATATCCTGCGCGCGCCTCTGGCCGGAATCACAAGCCGCTTTCCCGGCATCTGGAATTTCGCCTGGTCTTCAAACATTTCGCTTACATTGCGTGTGAGTGCGCAGGAACTCGATACGCTGCTGGTGGGATTGCTCGCCGACCCGGCTTCAGCGGGCTTGTACCAAATCGCCAAGCGCATAGGACGCGTCGGCCAGCAGGTCGGTCCCCAGGTGCAGAATGTCCTCTATCCTGATGTGGCCCGGCTTTGGGCGCAGGGAAGCGTTAGAAAATTCAAACGGGCGATCTTTCAAGCCGAAGCCATGCTGCTCGGCTTTGGCATCCTTTGCATATTGATTGTCGCCGCATTCGTTCGGCCGTTGCTCACCTGGACCGCAGGGCCTGATTTTCTCGGCGCGACCAACCTCGTGATCGTGCAGATGGTGGCGGTCGCGTTCGTGCTTTCGGGCTCTGCTGCCCGCTCCGCACTGCTGGCCATGGGCAAACAACGCGAGGTGTTGCGAATTGTTGTCGTTGCGACAGCCGCCTTCCACGTGACGGCACTTCTGCTCATCCCGCGGATCGGCGCAATGGGCGGCAACATCGCCCACATCGTGCTGGGCATATTGTGGACCGCAGGCTTGGCGTTTTCATTGAAACAAGCGTTGAAGACCACCCAGTCCGACAGGCAGACACGGCCAGTGGACTGCCTCGATCAGGCAAGTATTTCCCCTTCAAAGGCAATTTAGATGACCCTTGCACCCCAAGCTCTAGCCACCGTGCCCATAGCGTCGCGACGCCCCGGTCCCTCATCGCCGTCCCTTACTCATCTGCAGCGGCTCGAGGCTGAATCGATCCATATCATTCGAGAAGTCGCAGCCGAATTGCGTAACCCTGTGATGTTGTATTCCGTGGGCAAGGACTCGGCGGTGATGTTGCATCTCGCGATGAAGGCCTTCCATCCATCGCCACTGCCGTTTCCCCTGCTCCACATCGATACCACCTGGAAGTTCAAGGAAATGATCCGCTTCCGCGATGAAACCGTTGCGCGGCTTGGTTTGAATCTTCTGGTGCGCCGCAACGAAACTGGTCTTGCCGAGGGCATCACACCGTTTACGCACAGCTCATCGATCTACACGCAGATCATGAAGACGGAGGCGTTGAAATCGGCACTATCCTCGTTCGGCTTCGATGCCGCTTTTGGCGGGGCGCGGCGAGATGAAGAAAAAAGCCGCGCGAAAGAACGGGTGTTTTCGCTTCGCAGCGAGAACCATGGCTGGGATCCGAAGAACCAGCGTCCGGAGTTGTGGAACCTCTATAATGGCCGGCTGAGGCCCGGAGAATCCGTTCGCGTCTTCCCGCTCTCGAATTGGACCGAAACCGATATCTGGCAATACATCATGAGGGAGCAAATCCCCATTGTGTCGCTCTACTTTGCCGCAAAGCGCCCAGTGGTGGAGCGCGGCGGACAGTGGATCATGGTGGATGACGATCGTCTGCCGCTACGCTCGGGTGAAGTGCCCGAAATGCGTTCGGTCCGCTTCCGCACCCTTGGTTGCTATCCACTGACCGCGGCCACCGAGAGCACGGCTGCAACTCTTCCCGAAGTGCTCCAGGAAATGCTTGCCACTCGGACTTCCGAGCGATCGGGCCGCCTGATTGATCATGACGAGGCGGCGTCAATGGAAAAGAAAAAGCGTGAGGGGTACTTCTGATGCTGGGTTTTGCTCAAACCGCGGACCTCGAAGCTTCCTTGGAGCGCGAGACCACTTCGCAGTACCTTAATGCCCATGAGCGGAAAAGCCTGTTGCGGTTTCTCACCTGTGGCAGCGTGGACGACGGCAAGTCGACACTGATCGGCAGGTTGCTTTACGACACCCAGTTGCTGATGGAAGATCAACTTGCGGCCCTTGCGGCCGATTCACGGCGACACGGCACGACTGGCGACGATCTCGACTTCGCGCTTCTGGTTGACGGCCTCGCCAGTGAGCGCGAGCAAGGCATTACAATCGATGTGGCC
>NZ_RZQG01000054.1:0-14949 GCF_003998635.1 Mesorhizobium sp. M7D.F.Ca.US.004.03.1.1 | reverse complement strand
CAACGGTTTCGCCGCGGCAGATGGCGATGCAATTGCAGCGAAGGACAGGACGAAAAGTCCCAGCGCGCCGCGCCGGGTGATCCGGCCGCGCAGACGGTCAGCTCTGTGGGATTCAAGGACCGCCATTACCGCGCAGCGCCTGTGCGGAACGCCGGCTGGGCGTGGATTTCAGGCACGGGTTTTCTCCAACACGACGCGGTTCAAAAATCTGGCTGTCGGCAGCCGATGGCAGGTTGACTATGAAACATGAGTTTAATAGTCAACATTGAAGATGACTAAACGAGTCAACAATTTTAAATTAGCACAGGGCGGAATGATCCTGCGCGCATCGCAGCCATAAGGGTTATCGAGATGGGGTTGAGTGCATATCGTGCGGCGCGTCGGCGAAGCCGGGCCCAGGGCCTCGTGGTCGCATCGCTTTCGACCCTGCTTTGCACCCAGGCCCTTGCGCAGGAAGCCACGACCGAGCTCAACCCGATCAATGTCGAGGGAAAGAGCGACAGCCCGGTCGGACCGGATGACGGCTACATCGCCAAAAACACCACCACCGGCTCGAAGACCGACACGCCGCTGAAGGAAATTCCACGCTCGATTTCGGTGGTGACCCGCAAGCAGCTCGACGACCGCCAGCCGGGGCAGCTTGAGGACGCCTTGTCCTATCTTGCCGGCGTCACCATCTCGCCATGGGGCATCGACGATCGCTTCGACCAATGCCTGATTCGTGGCTTCGACCTCTGCACGTCGGCGATCTATCGCGACGGGCTGCCGCAGAAGGTGATCGATTTCTCCGGCTTCAAGATCGAGCCCTACGGGCTGGAGCGAATCGAGGTGCTGAAGGGACCGTCCTCGGTTCTCTACGGCGAGAACGAGGCTGGCGGCATGGTCAATGCCGTCACCAAGCGGCCGACCGACAAGCCGATCTATGACGGCTTCCTCAGCTATGGCAGCTTCAACACGGTCGAGGCCGGGCTGGATATAGGTGGCCCGATCGACGATGCCGGCGTGTGGTCATACCGGCTGACCGGTCTGGTTCGCAACGGCGAGCTCGAAACCGACTATTCCCGCAACGATCGCATTTTCGTCGCGCCGGCGCTCAAGTGGCAGCCGGATGCGCAGACCTCGCTGACCATCCTGGCCAACTACCAGTGGGACAGGCTGACGCCGATTCAGTTTCTGCCGGCGCAGTACGGCAATCTGCCACGCAATTTCTTCACCGGCTCGCCCGATTTCGACCGTTTCGATGCCAACCACGGCTCGATCGGCTACCAGTTCAGCCATGAGTTCGACGACCATTGGACGGTGCGGCAGAACCTGCGCTACTCGCAGCAGGAAACCGACTACCGCCAGCTCTATTATGGCGAATGGCTTGGTGGCCCGGACATGATCGACGACCATACGATGTCGCGCACCCTGTTCACCGTGGACGAGACCGCAAGGCTGTTCAACGTCGACAACCAGGCCGAATACAAGGCTGACTTCGGGGCGGTCGAAAACAAGCTGTTGTTCGGTCTCGACTACAGCAGGCAGTCGGTCGACGGGCGCAACGGCTACGGCGAGGGTCCGCCGCTGGACACCCAGAGCCCGGACTATTCGATCCCGGTCACGCCGCCGAGCCTCATCATTACGGATCGCGTGGAGACGATCAGCCAGGTCGGTCTCTATGCACAAAACCAGTCCAAGATCGCCGACCACTGGATCCTGACCGTCGGCGGCCGGCAGGCCTGGATCGACCACACCAATTTCGACCGGCTCGATGATGCAGGCAGCTACGATCAGAAGGACCATGCCTTCACCGGCAATATCGGCATCGGCTATCTCTTCGATAATGGCCTGACGCCCTACGCCAGCTATGCCGAATCCTTCACCACCAATATCGGCCCGACCCAGTCCGGAGACGCGCTGCTGCCTTCGCTGGGCAAGCAGTACGAAGTCGGCGTGAAATACGAGCCGACCTTCTTCCCCGGCTTCGTCACCGCTTCGCTGTTCGACCTGCGCAAGACCAATGTGCCGACGGCAGCAGCCAATCCCGTCTACCAGGTCCAAACCGGAGAAGTCCGCCATCGCGGCCTGGAGATCGAGGCTAACGCCGACCTGGCTTCCGGCCTCAGCATGACGGCGGCCTACACCTATCTCGACGCGAAGATAACCAGCGATGCCGCCGACATCATCGGCAACCGCCCGGCCAGGGTGCCGGAGCACCAGGCATCGCTGTGGACCAATTACGAGGTTGGCAGCGGCGTGCTCGAGGGCCTGAGCGTCGGCGCCGGCGTGCGCTATATCGGCGCCAGCTTCGGCGACAATGCGAACACAGTGAACGTGCCTGGCCACACGCTGGTCGATGCGGCACTGCGCTACAAGAAGAATGGCTGGCAGGCGGCGCTCAACGTCTCCAACCTGTTCGACAAGACCTACTATTCGACCTGCTATGAGGCCGGCAGCAACAAAGACCTCAGCTGCATCTATGGCGAAGGCCGTGTCATCAAGGGCAGCCTCAGCATGAAGTTCTGATGCATGCCAGCCTGCCTGCCAGTGATCTGGCATGCAATAGCTGAAGCGCGTCGCATGGACCCGTGACGATGCGACGCGTCCAGGGTCGCGATCAGACGCGGCCGTGTTCCACATTCGCGTTGGCGGCAAGGCGATTTGGCCTTCGTCATGGTGCTGTGTGGGGTCACCGCCACCGAGAATCGCTGCCAGCGAAGCCCAATCCACATCCCGCATCATTTTTCCTCCACGAATGCATTCCATGATAGAGGGGTCCACGGTCGCCTTCGGGCAGCCGTGTCCTGGATTGCCTGAGACAAAAGACGGCCGGGGCACGAATCAAAAAGCCGGCGGCAAGCCGCCGCCCGAGGGCGTTAAAGACCGGTCGAACGCCTCAAGGCAGCGCGATCGGGTTGCACTCGGCGAGGCTTGATGATTTGTTGCCGCTATACGGAGAACGAATGATGCGAGAGCCTGCCGGTCAAGATGAATATGGGTCGACGAACCCCTTCGATCCGGACGACCTGCCGACGTTGAACGCGATCGGTCCGAGCATGGGAAGCGGCAACGATTTCGAGAAATACGCCGTGGCCGTGATCATAGTGTTCGGCGCGCTGATCATTGGCGGGCTGATGGCCGCGTCGATGGTCTTCGGGCACCGCAACGGCTTCCTCTTCGCGCTTGGCGGTGCCACGTCTGCCTGGATATCCGGAAACGCATTGCTGCTCGACCGGCCGCGCATCTATGCGCTGTTCGTCGGCATTGCCGCCCTGATGCTGATTGCGTCCACCCTCACGCTGGTCCTGTGACGACCATCCTGGCTATGAGCCAACCCTCTTGAGCAGCGGGCGATCGACCCGAATCGCCACGCTGCTCCAAGCCCTTCCTCTGAGCTATCCCCGGCCTCGCTAACCTCAATATCCGAGCGCCTCGCCAGAGGCGGCGCGGCTGTCGATGGCGCCGTTGTAGCGGGCGCCGCCGCCCTTCTCGATTTCCGCCAGGCTCTTGCCGCCGACCAGGATGCCCGCTGCCTGGCCCCAGGTCTGGTCAGCGAGATCGAGGTGATAACCCATGCCGGCCAGCAGCTTTTCGGTGTCCGGGGACAGACCGAACGGCTCGATATAGACCGTATCGGGCAGCCACTGGTGATGGATGCGCGGCGCGTCGATCGCCTCCTGGATGTTCATGCCGTGGTCGATGACGTTGACGATGGCTTCCAGCGTGATGGTGATGATGCGCGAACCGCCGGGACTGCCAATGACCATGAACGGCTTGCCGTCCTTGGCCACCACGGTCGGGCTCATCGATGACAGCGGCGTCTTTTTCGGTTGGATGGCATTGGCCTCACCCTGGACCAGGCCATAGAGGTTGGGCACGCCGGGCTTCTGGGTGAAATCGTCCATCTCGTTGTTGAGCAGGATGCCGGTTCCGTCGGCGACGACGCCGGCGCCGAAGGATCCGTTCAGCGTATAGGTGACCGCGACCGCATTACCGTCATTGTCGATGATCGAATAATGCGTCGTCTCCTTGCTCTCGCCAAAGCCCTTCGGCATCAGGTCCTGCGACACGCCGGCCCGGAACAGGTCGATCTTGTCGCGGATATCCTTGGCATAGGCCTTATCAAGCAGTTTCGAGACCGGATTGTCGACGAAATCGGGATCGCCGAGCGCTGAATTGCGGTCGACATAGGCATAGCGCATCGCCTCGACCATGACATGGACGGTCTCGGCGGAACCGGCGCCGAGATAGGATAAGGGATAGCCTTCGAGCACATTAAGGATTTCGCAGATGATGACACCGCCGGAACTCGGCGGCGGCGAGGAGGTGATCTCGTAGCCGCGATAACTACAGGTCACGGGCTTCAGCTCGCGCACCGCATATTGCTCGAAATCCGGCTTGGCCAGGATGCCACCCTTGGCGCCGCTCGCCTTGACGATGGCGTCGGCGATGGCGCCCTTGTAGAAGGCATCCGGGCCTTTTTCCGAAATGGCGGCGAGCGACGCGGCGAGGTCGGGCTGGACCAGGCGCTCGCCGATGCCATAGGGCTTGCCATCGGGTTTCAGGAAGATGGTGGCAGCCGCGGGATCCTTCGCCAGCCGGTCGGCGCTGCCGGCAAAAGAGGCGGCGTCGCCCTGATTGAGGATGAATCCGTCCTTGGCGTAGCTGATCGCCGGCGCCATCAGATCCTGTCGGGACAATTTGCCGTATTTTTCGCGCGCCATCTCTAAACCAGCCACCGAGCCAGGCACGCCGACCGCGAGATAGCCGTCAAGGCTGGCGCCCTTCACCGGTTTGCCGTCCTTGTCGAGATACATGGTCTTGGTTGCCGCCAGCGGCGCGCGTTCGCGGAAATCGAGGAAGGTCGAGTTGCCGTCCTTGAAACGGATGGTCATGAAGCCGCCGCCGCCGATATTGCCGGCATTGGGGTAGACGACGGCGAGCGCATAGCCGACGGCAACCGCCGCATCGACAGCATTGCCGCCCTTCTTCAAGACCTCGATGCCGACCTCGGACGCCAGATGCTGGGCCGTCACCACCATGCCATGCTCGCCCTTGGCTGGCGCCGGTGATGCAGCGAAGACGCTCGTCAACGGCGCCAGGACGAAGGTGATGGAAAGACTGGCGGCGATCAATATCCGACGGTTGAGAGGCATGGCGGTTCTCCGGGCGGGGGACACCTAGAAGACCGTGTTGGACGGATCGAGTCCATTCACAAAGTGCCCCCTCACGAAGCAAAACGGTGAGGGGCAATATCGGACGAGAGTTCGCCTCAGACGATCCCGCCCGAACCACCGGCGACCGCCGGGCGTTCCGCGGCGACCTTGGCGCGGTAGCCCGCTGCCCGATAGGCGGCGACCGGATCGATGGCGCCGCCGGTCTTCAGCCGCGCCATGGCCAGGATCGGCTCGACATCGGTGCGGTAGGCGGCTTTCAGCGTCTGCGTCGCCATCAGCGCGTCGTTGTTGTCCTGGTAGCCTTCCAGCGCCTTGCGGTCGACAAGCAGCGCCTGCGCATAGGCGCGCTGCACTTCGACGGCCGACAGCATCAGGCTTTCGATCGGGTCGGTGACGTTGTGGCTCTGGTCGAGCATGTGGGCGGGATCGAAACCCTCGGCGCCGGAAAGTTCGGCGTCGACCAGTTCGTTGAAGACGAGGAACAGCCGGTAAGGATCGATCGAACCGGCATCGAGGTCGTCGTCGCCATATTTCGAATCGTTGAAGTGGAAGCCGCCAAGCTTCTTGAACTGGATCAGCCGCGACACGATCATCTCGATGTTGACGTTGGGGGCATGGTGGCCGAGGTCGACCAGGCAGAACGCCTTGTCGCCCAGCTCCTGCGCGATCATGTAGTTGGTGCCCCAGTCCTGCACGACGGTGGAATAGAAGGCCGGTTCGTACATCTTGTGCTCGCTGAACAGCTTCCAGTCGGCGGGCAGTCCGGCGTAGATCTCCTTCATGGCGTCGAGATAGCGCTCGAATGCCTTGGCGAAATTGACCTGGCCTGGAAAATTCGAGCCGTCGCCGATCCACACCGTCAACGCCTTGGAGCCCAGCGTCTTGCCGATCTCGATGCATTCGAGATTGTGCTCGACCGCTTGCCGGCGCGTGCCGGCATCGGCATGCGACAGCGAGCCGAATTTGTAGGAGAGCTTCTGATCCCTGGCGTCGGAAAAGGTGTTGGAGTTCATGGCGTCGAAGCCGAGGCCGAAGCGCGAGGCCGCCTGCTTCAGCCGGTTCGGGTCTGCCTTGTCCCACGGAATGTGCAGCGACACGGTCGGCGTCGCCTGCGTCAATTGCTTGATGACGGCGCAATCCTCGATCTTGTCGAAGATGTCGCGCGGCTCGCCGGCGCCGGGAAAGCGGGCAAAGCGGGTGCCGCCGGTGCCGACACCCCAGGACGGGATCGCGACGGCGAATTTCTCGACCTTGTCATGGATGGCGTCGATGGCAATGCCGCGACGGTCGAGACGCTCGCCAAGCGAGGCATAGTCGCGCTCGAGGTTGACCTTGCGCGCGGCGTTGTCCTTGTCGACGAGGTCGATGGAGATGACGGATTCGGACACTGCTGTTCCTCCCAAAATGCGTTCAGTCAGCGCTGCCCCTCATCCGCCTGCCGGCACCTTCTCCCCGCAAAACGGGGGGAAGGGAAGCGCTTCGACGTTGGCTCAGCGCGTAAAGCTCTGCGCGTTGCCCGCGTCGACATTGATGATGTTGCCGGTGGACTTGGCCGACATGTCGGAGGCGAAGAAATAGATCGCCTCTGCGATGTCTTCCGGGAAGACCGAGCGCTTCAGCATCGAGCGCGAGCGATAGTGCTCCTCCAGATCGTCGGTCGACATCTTGTAGGCGGCGGCGCGCTGTTCCTTCCACTCGCCGGTCCAGATCTTCGAGCCGCGAAGCACCGCGTCCGGGTTGACGACATTGACCCTGATCTGGGCTTCCGCGCCCTCCAGCGCCAGGCAGCGGGCGAGATGGATCTCGGCGGCCTTGGCGGTGCAATAGGCGGCGGCGTTGGGCGAGGCGGCAAGGCCGTTCTTCGAAGCGACGAAGACGATGTTGCCGCCGATCTTTTGCACCCGGAACAGCCGGAACGCTTCCCGCGAGACCAGGAAATAACCGGTCGACAGGATGTCCATGTTCTTGTTCCACAGCGCCAGCGTCGTCTCCTCGATCGGAGCCGAAGAGGCGAGGCCGGCATTCGACACCAGAATGTCGATGCCGCCGAACTCGACCGCCGTCTCGGCAAAGCCCGAAATGACCTGGTCCTCCGAGGTGACGTTGATCAGCACCGGGCGGACGAAATCCTTGCCATAGGCCTTGGCCAGTTCGTCATTGGCGCTGGCGAGCGCTGTTTCGTCGATGTCGGCCAGCACGACGCAGGCGCCTTCGCGCAGCAGCCGGTTGGCCGTCGCGCGGCCGATACCACCGGCGCCGCCGGTGACCAGCGCGATCTGGCCGGCAAGCGACTTCGGTTTCGGCATGCGCTGCAGCTTCAGATCCTCGAGTAGCCAGTACTCGATGTCGAAGGCTTCTTGTGCGGGCAGGCCGACATAGGACGAGACGGTCGATGCACCGCGCATGACGTTGATGGCGTTGACGTAGAACTCACCCGAAATACGCGCCGTCGCCTTGTCGCCGGCGAAGGTGAACATGCCGACGCCGGGCATCAGGTAGACGACGGCATTGGGATCGCGGATGGCGGGTGAGTCCGGGTGCTTGCAGCTGTCGTAATAGGCCTGGTAGCCAACACGATAAGCGGCGACATCGTCGGCGAGGCGCGCGATGACGGCATCGACATCGGGTTTTGCCGGATCGAACTCGATCACCAGCGGGCGGATCTTGGTGCGCAGGAAATGGTCCGGGCACGAGGTGCCGAGTGCCGCCAGCGGCCGCAAATCCCTGGAGTTGACGAATTCGAGCACAGCGGCGGAATCATCGAAATGGCCTGTTTTGTGGCTCTTTTCCGAGATCAGGCCGCGGATTTTCGGCATCAATTTTGCCGCAATGGCACGGCGTTCGGCGGCGTCGAGCGACTTGACCACTTCACCGCCGAAGATGGCCAGGCCCTCGGAGCGGCGCTCGAACCATTCGATCGCCTGGTTGATCACCGAGATCGTCGTCTCGTAGCATTCCAGAGGGGTGTCGCCCCAGGTGAACAGGCCATGGCTTTCCAGGATGACGCCCTTGGCGGCGGGATGTTCGAGGCAGAATTTCTCCAGCCACAGGCCGAGTTCGAAGCCGGGGCGCTTCCATGGCAGCCAACCGATGGCGTCGCCGAAGATCTCCTTGGTCAGCGCCTTGGAATCCTTGGCGGCGGCAATGGCGATGATGGCATCGGGATGCATGTGGTCGACAAAAGGCTTCGGCACGTAGGCATGCAGCGGCGTGTCGATCGAGGCCGCGCGAGGATTCAGGTTGAACGTGCAGTGAGGCAGATACCCCACCATCTCGTCTTCGTGCTCGACGCCGCGATAAAGGCCTTTGAGGGCGCGCAGCTTGTCCATGTAGAGCGTGGCGAAACCATCAAGCTTGATCGAAGCACTGTCGCCGCCCGAACCCTTGACCCACAGCACTTCGACGGTCTCGCCGGTGAGCGGATCTTTCTGCCAGATCTTCGAGGACGTGTTGCCGCCGCCATAGTTGGTGACGCGCTTGTCCGAGCCGAGCGTGTTCGAGCGATAGACCAGAAGTTCCGGCTCGCTCATCGCTTGAGCCTTGGCCTCATCCCACAGATTGGCGAGGCGCGCGCCGGTGCGCTTGTCGAGCATAGGGTATCCTCCCGAAAGGCACGCAAAGGTGCGGCCCATTTGGCCTGAATTTCCACGGAAGCATCTGGCTTGTCAATCATAAACGATCAAGATCGATCATATTGCACTGCACAATGAAATTATATGATCGGAAATGATTGACACTGCGCGTTTTGGGTGCCTAGATGCTTAGGCAGGGAGGAACCATGCACGAAAAAGAGCGCCACAGGATTATTCTGTCCGCCGTCCAGGAAAAGCCTGTTGTGACGGTGCAGGAGATGGTCGACCTGACGGAGTCCTCCGAGGCGACGATCCGGCGCGATATCGCGGCTCTCCATGTCCAGAAACGCCTGCGCCGCGTGCGCGGTGGCGCTGAAGCAATCTCGCCGCCGCAGTTCATCGGGCTGGCCGGCCGGCCCTTTTCCGTCAACGAAACCATCAACGCCTCGCAGAAGCGGGCAATCGCGCGTGAAGCGGTCGAGCTGTGCAAGGATGGCGAGCCGATCATCATCAATGGCGGCACCACCACCTTCCAGATGGTGCATTTCCTGACCGGCCGCCGCATGCCGATCTTCACCAATTCGTTCCCGATCGCCGAGCACCTGCTCAAGCATTCCAAGAACACGGTGATGTTGTCGGGAGGCACCATCTATCGCGAGCAGAACATCATCCTGTCGCCCTTCGACAATGACGTGACGCGCAATTTCTATGCGCGCCGCATGTTCATGGGCGCGCAGGGGCTCGGGCCGCTCGGCCTGATGGAGGGCGATCCGCTGCTGATCCAGGCGGAGCAGAAGCTGATCGACCAGGCCGACGAACTGGTGGTGCTGGTCGACTCGTCAAAATTCCGCAAACGCTCCAGCCTGATCCTGTGCGGCCTGTCGCGCATCGCTACCGTCATCACCGATGACGGCATCGAGGATCGGGAGGCCAAGATGTTAGAGACCGCCGGCGTGACGCTGATCGTCGCCCGCAAATCGGCAAAGGAAGAATCTTCACTGCAGGCCTGAGACACCCTCACGCCCGCAGCGACGATGGAATGCAACGCTCAAGGGAGGATATTCGATGAGCTTCTTGAAGAAATTGATGGTAACGGCGGCCTTTTCAGCCGCCATGTTCGTGAATGCAGCCTATGCCGAAAACGTCAAGATCGCGCTGGTGGTGAAGTCGCTTGGCAACGGCTTCTTCGATGCCGCCAACAAGGGCGCCGAAGAGGCGGCCAAGGAACTCGGCGATGTCGACATCATCTACACCGGCCCGACCAAGGCGACCGCCGAAGCGCAGATCGAAGTGGTCAATTCGCTGATCGCCCAGAAGGTCAACGCCATCGCCATTTCGGCCAATGACGCGGATGCGCTGGTGCCGGTGCTGAAGAAGGCCATGGAGCGCGGCATCACCGTCATCTCGTGGGATTCGGGCGTCGCCAAGGAAGGCCGCCAGCTTCACCTCAACCCGTCCGATACCGGCCTGATCGGCGAGACCATCATCAAGCTCGCCGCCGACTACCTGCCTGAAGGCGGCGACGTCGCCATCCTGTCGGCCTCCTCGACCGCGACCAACCAGAACGCCTGGATCGATGCGGCCAAGAAAATCCTGCCGGAGAAGTTCCCCAAGATCAAACTCGTCGCCACCGTCTATGGCGATGACGATTCGGCCAAGAGCACGGACGAGGCCAAGGGCCTGCTGAAGTCCTACCCGAACCTCAAGGCGATCATAGCGCCGACCACCGTCGGCGTCGTTGCCGCCGCCCAGGTCGTCACCGACGAAAACCTGATCGGCAAGATCAATGTCACCGGCCTCGCGCTGCCGTCCGAGTTCAAGAAATTCATCGACAACGGTTCCAGCCAGGCGGTCGCGCTGTGGAACCCGATCGACCTCGGCTACTCGGCCGTCTACCTCGCCCATGATCTGGCAGTGAAGAAGGAAGAGGCGAAGCCCGGCGCCACGCTGTCGATCGGCCGCGTCGGCAAGGTCACGCTCGACGACACCAATTCGGCTGCGATGGCTCCGCCCTTCCAGTTCGACAAGTCGAACATCGAGAAGTTCTCCAAGATCTATTGATCTGGAGCCCTTTCAGGCTGTCGCGGCGGGGCTCACGTCCCGCCGCGACTTTAAACGGACCTTGTTTTCAGGGCTTGATACGACTATGGACACGACAGCCCAACCCGGCACGGTGAAGGAGCGGCCTCTGGCCTCGGCCCCACGCCTGACTCTGTCCGGCATCTCCAAAAGCTTTCCCGGCGTGCGCGCGCTGCACAATGTCAGCCTGTCGCTCTATCCGGGCCAGGTAACCGCGCTGATCGGCGAGAACGGCGCCGGCAAGTCGACGCTGGTCAAGATCATGACCGGCATCTACCAGCCTGACGAGGGCACAATCAGCATCGACGGCCAGGCCGTCACCCTGCCCAGCGCGCATGCCGCCTTCGGCTATGGCGTCACCGCCATCCACCAGGAAACCGTGCTGTTCGACGATTTGACGGTTGCCGAAAATATCTTTCTCGGCCACGCGCCACGCACGCGCTTCGGCACCATCGACTGGCGCACGATGCGCAAGAATGCGCGCGAGGTGCTCGACACCATGCATGCCGGCCATATCGGCGCCGACGCGCGGCTGAAGGACCTCGGCATCGCCAACAAGCATCTGGTCGCCGTTGCGCGTGCCATGTCGATCGACGCGCAGATCGTCATCATGGACGAGCCGACCGCCGCCCTTTCGATGAAGGAGATCGAGGAGCTTTTCCTGCTCATCGAGTTCCTCAAGAGCGAAGGCAAGGCGATCCTGTTCATCAGCCACAAGTTCGACGAGATCTACCGCATCGCCGACCGCTACACGGTGTTCCGCGATGGCGAGATGGTCGGTGAAGGCCTGATCAGGGATGCCGGCCAGAGCCAGATCGTGCGCCTGATGGTCGGCCGCGCCGTCGATCACATCTTCCCGCAACGCAAGGCCGAGATCGGCGCACCGGTGCTCTCCGTCTCAGGCCTGTCGCACCCGACCGAGTTCAACAATATCGGCTTCGAGCTGCACAAGGGCGAAATCCTCGGCTTCTACGGCCTGGTCGGCGCTGGGCGCAGCGAGGTGATGCAGGCGATATCAGGCATTACCCGCACCTCAAGCGGCACGATCACGCTGGAAGGCAAGACGATCGCGCCGAAATCGGCGGCGGATTCCATCGATGCCGGCATCGTCTATGTGCCGGAAGAACGCGGCAAGCAAGGCGTGGTGATCGGCCTGCCGATCTTCCAGAACGTCTCGCTGCCGTCGCTCAAGCGCACCTCCAAGTCAGGCCTGCTTCGGTTGTCCGAGGAATTTGCGCTCGCCCGTTCCTACACCGAGCGGCTCGACCTGCGCGCTTCGTCGCTCAGCCAGGATGTCGGCACGCTGTCGGGTGGCAACCAGCAGAAGATCGTCATCGCCAAATGGCTGGCGACCGCGCCCAAGGTGATCATCCTGGACGAGCCGACCAAGGGCATCGACATCGGCTCCAAGGCCGCCGTGCACGGCTTCATGGCCGAGTTGGTGGCGCAAGGCCTGTCGGTGATCATGGTGTCGTCGGAACTGCCTGAAATCCTCGGCATGTCCGACCGCGTCGTCGTCATGCGCGAGGGTCTCGTCGCAGCGGTCTACGACAACAAGGGACTGGACGCCGAGACGCTTGTCAGGACAGCAGCAGGGATCGCGGCATGAAGGCTTTCCTCAAATACCGTGAAATCTGGCTGTTCGCGGCCATCGTCGTGCTGATCGGATTGATCTCGACGCGCTTCCCGGCCTTTGCCGACCCCGGCAATCTGCGCCAGGTGTTCAACGACACCTCGATCCTGATGATCCTGGCGCTGGGCCAGATGGTCGTCATCCTGACCCGGTCGATCGATCTGTCGATGGCGTCCAACCTCTGCTTCACCGGCATGGTGGTGGCGATGCTGAACGCCGCGCATCCGGCGATCCCGATCCCGCTGCTGATCGTCATCGCACTGCTGGTCGGGCTGGTGCTCGGCGCCATCAACGGCCTTTTGGTGTGGCGGCTAAACATCCCTTCGATCGTGGTCACATTGGGTACGCTGACCATCTATCGCGGCGCCACCTTCGTCCTGTCCGGCGGCGCCTGGGTCAATGCCGACAAGATGAGCCCGGACTTCATCGGCTTCCAGCGTGCGGCCTTCCTCGGCATTCCGGTGCTGTCGTGGATCGCCATCCTGGTCATTGCGCTGTTCTTCGTCTTGATGACGCGCACCGCGCTCGGCCGCTCGATCTATGCCATCGGCGTCAACCCGACGGCTTCAGTCTATGCCGGCATTGATGTCGGCCGGACGAAATTCATCGTCTTCTGCATCTCCGGCATGATCGGCGGCCTCTCCGGCTATCTCTGGATCTCGCGCTATGTGATTGCCTCGGTCGAGGTCGCCAACGGCTATGAGCTCAACATCATTGCCGCCTGCGTCATCGGCGGCATTTCCATCGCCGGCGGCATCGGCTCGGTCGGCGGCGCGGTGCTCGGCGCGCTGTTCCTCGGCATCATCTCCAACGCACTGCCGGTCATCAACATCTCGCCCTTCTGGCAGATGGCGATTTCGGGCAGCGCCATCATTCTGGCCGTCGTGCTCAACGCGCGCGGCGAACGCCAGCAAGGCCGCATCATCCTCAGAAAGGTGGAGGCGGTGACGTGACCGACATCCCTGCCCCGCGCCACATTCCCGACAGGCTCGACAAGCCGTTCCGTGCGGCGATCTTTTCCTGGGAAGCGCTGCTGGTCGTGGTGGCCGTCGCCATCTTCGCCATCAACAGCTTCGCCTCGCCCTATTTCCTCGACCCGTATTCGCTGTCCGATCTCACCTTCAATTTCACCGAGAAGGGTCTGATCGCCTTTGCCATGGCGCTGCTGATCATTTCGGGCGAGATCGACCTGTCGGTCGCCGCCATCATCGCGCTGGCGTCGACCATGATGGGCATGGCGGTGCAGGCCGGCGCCGGCACACCGGTGCTGGTGGCGATCGGCATCGTCGTCGGGCTCGGCTGCGGCGCCTTCAACGGGCTGCTGGTGACAAGGCTTGGCTTGCCGTCCATCGTCGTCACCATCGGCACAATGAGCCTGTTTCGCGGCATCGCCTTCATCATCCTCGGCGACCAGGCCTACAAGGGCTATCCCTCGAGCTTCGCCTTCTTCGGCCAGGGTTACGTCTGGTGGGTGGTGTCGTTCGAACTGGTGCTCTTCCTGATCGCGGCCGTCGTTTACTGGTTCCTCTTGCACCGCACGAGTTTCGGCCGCCGCGTCTTTGCCATCGGCAACAACCCGGTCGCAGCACAATTTTCCGGCGTGCGCGTCGGCCGCACCAAGTTCATCCTGTTCTGCCTGACCGGGCTGATGTCGGGCATCGCCTCGGTGCTGATAACCTCGCGGCTCGGTTCGACGCGACCGTCGATCGCACAGGGTTACGAGCTGGAAGTCATCACCATGGTGGTACTCGGCGGCGTCAGCATTCTTGGTGGCGCCGGCAGCATTGTTGGCGTCGTGCTCGCCGCCTTCATCATGGGGCTGGTGACCTTCGGGCTTGGCCTGCTCAACGTGCCCGGCATCGTCATGTCGATCTTCATCGGCCTGCTGCTGATCATCGTCATCGCGCTGCCGATTGTCTGGCGGCGGCTGCGTGGTAACAGCTGATGCCTGAGAAATACGCGTTCAAGATGAAGCTCAAGCCGGGCATGAAGGCCGAGTACAAGCAGCGCCACGACGAGATCTGGCCGTCGCTGGTCTTATTGCTCAAACAGGCCGGCGTCTCCGATTATTCCATCCATCTCGACGAAGAGACCAATATCCTGTTCGGCGTGCTGTGGCGGCGAGACAACCACAGCATGGACGCACTGCCCAAGCATCCGGTGATGCAGCGCTGGTGGGCACACATGGCCGACATCATGGAGACCAGGCCGGACAACGAGCCGGTGGCCGTGCCGCTGGAAACCGTGTTCCATATGGCATGAGTGCGATGCGCCACGTCGCCGTCATCGACATCGGCAAGACCAACGCCAAAGTGGCGCTGGTCGACCTCACGACGTTGAGCGAGGTCGCGCTGCGCCGCACGGCCAATGCGCCGGTGCGGCTAGCGCCCTACCCCCACCACGATGTCGAGGCACTGTGGACGTTCATCCTCGACAGCCTCGACAGCCTTGCCAGCCTCAACCGCGAACAGCGCATCGACGCCATTTCGATCACGACACATGGCGC
>NZ_RZQG01000549.1:0-4133 GCF_003998635.1 Mesorhizobium sp. M7D.F.Ca.US.004.03.1.1 | reverse complement strand
TGCGTCGACAGGCCCCTGGCCGCCAGATCGACGCCGTTCCTGGCTGCTTCGCCCTCGATCGCGCCGGCAATATGTTTGCCAAGCCTGCCGCGCCAGCAGCCGACCAGATCGCCAAGGCTCGATTTCATGTCCAGCAGTTCGGCGCCATGCGGCGAGGCAATGACCGCGCTCATCATCGAGATGAATGCCCCGTCGATGGCTTGCATCATGCGCTCGGTGAAAGTGCCATCGCCGGCCAGAGCCATCTTTGCCGCCTCGACCGAGCGCGACAGGATCATCATGGCAATGGCGCGGAAAATATCGGTCTTGTTCTTGAACAGGAGATAGAGCGCCGGGCGCGACATCTCTGCGGCGCGGGCGATGTCGTCCATGGTGGTGCGGGAGAAGCCATAGGCCAAAAACACCTTCATCGCCCCATCCAGGATACGGACGCGTTTGGGGTCGGCGGCGGCCATGTCTTCGATCTGATTCATGGAACAATTCTATCCTGCAAAATCGTTATTGACAAAATGACGTAATTTGTCAATCTGTATCGAGGGGAAATGACCGGTTGGCCATTTCGCCAACGGCAGTGGACGACAACAAAGGGTATCCCCATGCGCCTCACCGTCGACGGACAATCATTCGACATCGACGCCGATCCGGACATGCCGCTGCTGTGGGCGCTGCGCGATCTCATCGGCAAGACCGGGCCGAAGTTCGGTTGCGGCATCGCTGCCTGCGGCGCCTGCACGGTGCATGTCGACGGTCAGCCGGTGCGTTCCTGCTCGCTTCCCGTTGGCCAGGTCAACGGCGCTGTCACCACCATCGAAGGTATCGGTACAGCGGGCAGACTGCATCCGGTGCAGCAGGCATGGCTGGAGGAACAGGTTGCGCAATGCGGCTACTGCCAGGCCGGCCAGATCATGAGCGCGGTGGCGCTGCTCGACGAGGTCGCCGACCCGAGCGACGCCGACATCGACAACGCCATGGGCGGCAATCTCTGCCGCTGCGGCACCTATCCCAGGATCCGCTCGGCCATCAAGAAGGCCGCGGCGCTCAAGACGGCGGGGCTCTGACCATGGCCAGTGTCGGAAAGATCGCCCGCCGCACGTTTCTGATCGGCGCGGCTGCTGTCGCGGGCGGCGTTGCCGTCGGCTATTACTACTATCGCAAGCCGTTCCCGAACCCGCTCGAGGCCGAACTCGGCAAGGGCGAGGCGACGTTCAACCCCTATGTGAAGATCGGCGCCGACAACACCATCACCATCGTCGCGCCGCGCGCCGAGATGGGGCAAGGCATTTCGACGACGCTGGCTGTCATGGTGGCCGAAGAGCTCGATGTCGGCCTCGATCGGGTCAAGGTCGAGCATGGACCGGCCTCCCATGCCTATTACAACGCCGCGATCCTTGAAGAGGGCGGTCCGTTCGCCTTCTTCGACGAGAGCATGACCGCGCAAGCGGTGCGCTCGGGTCTCGGCGTGGTCGGCAAGTTCCTTGCCCTGCAAGGCACTGGTGGTTCGGCTTCGACACGCGATGGTTTTGACAAGATGCGGCAAGCGGGCGCCGCCGCCCGGCAGATGCTGATCGCGGCTGCGGCGCAAAAACTGGGTGTCGCCGCCGCCGATCTGGAAACGGCCGACGGTTCGATCCTGCACAAGGCGTCGGGCAAGTCGCTGACCTATGGCGCGGTCGCCGCTGCCGCTGCCGCGATGGCGCCTCCTGCAGAAGTCAAACTCAAGGACCGGGCCGACTGGAAACTGCTGGGAAAGCCGCAGAAGCGCATCGACATGCTGGCCAAGGTCACCGGGGCGCCGATATTCGGCATCGATGTCCGGCTGCCGGACATGCTCTACGGCACGGTCAAGATGAGCCCGCGCTTCTGGTCGAAGCCCGTCAAGGCGGACCTCTCCAAGGCCGAGAAAATGCCCGGTGTGATCAAGATCGTGCCGCTCGAGACGAATTACGGCCATGGCTTCGGCATCATCGCCGACAACACATGGGCGGCGTTCAGGGCGGCCGAGGCGATCGACGCCCAGTGGTCCGATCCCGAATACCCGCTCAGCAGCGCCGCCATTTCAGATGTGCTGAAGCAGGCCCTCGGCACCAAGGGCTCGGCGATGCGTGACAATGGCGATGTCGATACCGCCTTCGCCGATGCGCCGCGCGAAAGGATCGTCGAGGCTGACTATGCGGTGCCCTATCTGGCGCATGCGACGATGGAGCCGATGAACGCGACGGCGCAGCTCAAGGACGGCGCGCTCGACATCTGGTGCGGCAACCAGGCGCCGACCCTGGTGCGGCAGCTCTGCGCCAACGCGGTCGGCATCGAGCAGGACAAGATCACCGTGCACACCACCTTTATGGGCGGCGGTTTCGGCCGGCGCGTCGAGATGGACTACGCGCTGTGCGCCGCACTGATGGCGAAGGAAACAGGCGAGCGTCCGATCAAGGTGACCTGGACGCGTGAAGAAGACATGCGCCACGACGCCTATCGACCAGCCGCTATCGGCAAGTTCCAGGCGCGGCTCGGCGACGATGGCATGCCGGTCGCCGTTGACATGAAGATGGCCTCACCATCGGTGATTGCCGGCACGCTGCGCCGGCTGTTCCCCTCGATATCGCCGCTCGGTCCCGACAAGACCATTGTCGATGGCGCCCATGACCAGCCCTACACCATCCCGAACTATCGGGTCAGTGGTGTCGCTGCGCCGGTCTCCATCCCTGTCGGCTCCTGGCGCTCGGTCGGCAGTTCGGTCAACGGCTTCTTCCATGAAGGCTTCATGGACGAGATCGCCGTTGCCGGAAAAATCGATCCGGTCGAGATGCGCAAGAGACTGATGGCCGCCTATCCCTCGGCGGTGAAGGTGGTTGAGAAGGTCGCCGCGATGGCGAAATGGGGCGAGGCGCTGCCCGCAGGCAAGGCCAAGGGCATGGCCTTCACGCTGTCCTTCGGCAGTTGGGTCGGCGAGATCGTCCAGGTGGCGGACACGCCGGCCGGTATCCGCATCGAGAAGGTGTGGATCGCCGCCGATGTCGGCACCGCGCTCGATCCCGGCATCATCGAGGCGCAGCTGACTTCCGCCGCTATCTACGGCCTGTCGGCGGCGATGGGTCAGGAGATCACCTTCGCCGACGGCATGGTCGAACAGTCGAACTTCCATGATTTCGACGCCATGCGGATATTCCAGTGCCCGGTCTTCGAAGTCGCCATTCTGGAGAATTTCCACAAGATGGGCGGCGTCGGCGAGGTCGGCACACCGCCGGCGGCTCCGGCGCTGGCCAACGCCATCTTCGCGCTCACCGGCAAGCGCATTCGCACGCTGCCGCTGTCGAAAACGGTGGCCTTCGCATGAAGAAGCTCCTCATCATGCTGACGCCTGCTGCCATGCTCGTTCTCGCGGCGCCGTTCGCGATCGCGCAAGAGAGCCAGACGCCGACGCCGGTGACGGTCGACGCTGCAAAAGGCCTGTCCGAATGGGACAAGATCTATGCGGTGTTCTCGCATCCGCGCTGCGCCGACTGTCATGTCGCGGACGACCGGCCGCGCTGGTCCGGTGCGCATTATGGCGGCACCCGCGTTCACGCCTTCAATGTCCAGCGCGGTGCTGACGGATCGGGCTTCGGCAATCCGGGCCTGCGCTGCACAACCTGCCATTTTTCCAGCAATTCCAATGCATTGCATGGGCCGCCCGGGGCCGATAACTGGCATCTGGCGCCAACCGAGATGGCCTGGTTCGGCAAATCCTCGGCCGAAATCTGCAGTCAGATCAAGGATCCCCTGCGCAATGGCAACCGCAGCTTGAAGGATATCGCGCTGCATGTTCGCGACGACAAATTGGTCGCCTGGGGCTGGGCGCCGGGGTCTGATCGTGAGCCGGCTCCGGGCTCTGCCGAAGCAACCTATCAAGCGATCGAAAATTGGATTGCGGCGGGCGCATCTTGTCCGGTGGCGCAATGATCCCGCAACTTTCGCACTATATTGCGATGCAACTTTGATGTAGAAGCGCGCTTCGCCGATCACGGCAAATTGAACACGGCTTGGCGCGCACCCATATCGGCGACGCGCCCGCGTTATGAGGACGCTGGCCGAACCCGCAGTGGAAAAAACGACGATGCCGAGAATCAGGTTTCACAAGCTTGCAGCCATTGTTG
>NZ_RZQG01000548.1:0-4134 GCF_003998635.1 Mesorhizobium sp. M7D.F.Ca.US.004.03.1.1 | reverse complement strand
GGCGGCACTCGGTGTTAGAGATTGGCCGCCAAGCCTCGAACCGGACGGTGAGCCATGCCGCAGTTTTTGCGCCTTGCCCTTGTTCTGTGTGGCCTGCTGGCCATCTGCGTCGCCAATGGACCGGCCAGGGCAGCTGATATCGAAGACCTCTACAGCTCTCAGACCATCGTCAACGGCAAGTACGAGAAAAACCGCCAGGCCGGCTTCAAACGCTGTCTCGACGCGGTTCTGGTCCGGGTTTCCGGCGATCAGCGCCTGCCGGCGAAACCGGAGATGGTGGCACTGCGCGACAAGGCCGGCAGCTTTGTCGCCAGCTTCGGTTACCGCGACCGTATGGAAGGCATTCCCAACCATGACGATCAAGGCACGTACGATCGGCCTCACAATCTCTACTGCCACTACAAGCCGGCCACCATCGACCCGGTGCTGGCTTTGCTCGGCAGCAGGCCGTGGCTGACCGAGCGGCCACGGCTGGCGGTGTTTTTGGCGACCGAGCGCGGTACAAGGCATTTCGCGCTCGATGCCAATGACGAGCGCGGCGTGCTGATGCGCGAATCGTTCGGCAATGCCGCCGCGCCGCTGGCCATGCAGGTGGCTTTTCCCACGGCAGCGCTGCTGTCGCAGGCCGGATTGGCCGATCAGGCGCTTCGTAACACCGAGATGACAAAGCTCGATACCATTGCGAAGAAGGCCGGCGCCGACCAGGCGCTTTCCGGCAGCCTCGTCTGGAGCGACAAGGAGCTGGGCTGGATCGCCGACTGGCGGCTGGCCATGGCGGGCAAGACCTATATGTGGCACGTGCGCGGTGTCAGCTTCGATGAGGCTTTCCGCGTTGCCATGCGCGGCGCGGCGCAGATCCTGTCGGGCAATGGGCAACCAAAATAGGCCTCGACCGGATCGCTGGCACAAACGTGTCGCATTGGTCAGCGGCAAGGGCTCGTGGTAAAAGCCGCCGATCTGGAGTTTTGGCGATGAACAAATTCACCCCGACAAAGCCAGCCGGCGCGCGCAGCGTCGACGACATCACCGGCAGCCGCCGCTTGCGCCGCATGCGCAAGGCCGACTGGTCGCGCCGTCTGGTGCAAGAGAACAGGCTCTCGGTCGACGACCTGATCTGGCCGATCTTCGTCGTTGACGGCAAGAATATCCGCGAGCCGATCGCCGCCATGCCGGGGGTCTTCCGCCTGTCCATCGATCTCGCCGTCAAGGAGGCCGAGCGAGCGGCAAAGCTCGGCATTCCGGCGCTCGCCACCTTCCCCAATGTCGACATCTCGCTGCGCGACCAGACCGGTTCGCACATCCTCAACCCGAACAACGTCATCAACCGCGCCACCCGCGCGATCAAGGACGCGGTGCCGGAGATCGGCATCATCACCGACGCCGCGCTCGACCCGTTCACCAGCCACGGCCATGACGGCATCCTGCGCGACGGCATCATCGTCAACGACGAGACGGTGGAACAGGTGACCGCCGCGGCCGTCATCCAGGCGGCTGCCGGCGCTGACATCATCGCGCCGTCCGACATGATGGATGGCCGCATAGGCGCCATCCGCGACGCGCTCGACGCCAATGGTTTCCAGGATGTGGCGATCATGTCCTATGCGACCAAGTTCGCCTCGGCCTTCTACGGTCCCTATCGCGAGGCGGTCGGCACCGCCGGCCTGCTCAAGGGCGACAAGAAGACCTACTACATCGACCACGCCAATTCCGACGAGGCGGTGCGCGAGGCCGAACAGGACATCGCCGAAGGCGCCGACATGCTGATGGTCAAGCCCGGCCTGCCCTATCTCGACATCATCCGGCGGCTGAAGGATGAATTCCAGATGCCGACCTTCGCCTACCAGGTGTCGGGCGAGTATTCGATGATCAAGGCCGCCGCCGCCAATGGCTGGATCGATGGCGAGAAGGCGATGCTGGAATCGCTGCTCGCCTTCAAGCGCGCCGGCTGCGACGGCATTTTGACCTATTTCGCTCCCGAAGTGGCGGAACTGCTGAAGGGATAACTTCTCTTCCGACGATGATCGGTCGCGGCGAGCAAATGCCGGCGATCCGCCTCGGCATCCCTGACAATTTCCGACGTCCGGCCGGGAGACCAGAGCGAGGGTCGCTAGACCATTCGCTTCGAGGCTCGTTTGTACCTAAAAAATACCGCTTGCAATTCGCAAGCAGCTTACTACAAATAACCGATTGCAAAATACAACTGGCTATCGAGGAGGCTCTCATGTCCAAACTTCGTGTCAACGCTTTCAGCCTGTCGCTCGACGGCTACGGCGCCGGTCCCGATCAGAACCTACAAAATCCGCTCGGTGTCGGCGGGGAATCCTTGCACAAGTGGTTTGTCGACACCCGCACCTTCCGTAAGATGGTGCTCGGACAAGATGGCGGCACCACCGATATCAACGAGGCGTTCGCGGCGCGCAGCTTCGAGAATGTCGGCGCCTGGATCCTCGGCCGCAACATGTTCGGGCCGATCCGCAGCGAATGGCCTGACGACAGCTGGAAGGGCTGGTGGGGCGACAACCCGCCCTACCACGTGCCGGTTTTCGTGCTGACCCACCACAAGCGCGAACCGATCGTCATGGAGGGCGGCACGACATTTTATTTCATCACCGACGGCATCCATTCGGCGCTTGAACAGGCGAAGGCGGCGGCTGGGGGCAAGGATGTACGGGTCGGTGGCGGTGTCGACACCATCCGCCAGTACCTGCAGGAAAAGCTGATCGACGAGATGCACCTGGCGATTTCACCGGTGCTGCTCGGCGCGGGCGAGAACCTTTTTGCCGGCCTCGATATGGTGAAGCTGGGCTATCAGTGCAGCGAGCAAGTGGCGACTGCGCTTGCCACGCATGTGGTGATCAAGCGGGCGTAGGTGGCGAAGCCCTCGGCGCAAGCTTCTTTCTCCCCGTTCTACGGGGAGAAATGCCCGGCAGGGCAATGAGGGGCAACGCTACCTTTGGAGACTAGCAGCAAGCCGCCAGTGGCAGCAAATTGGGCTCAATCGCCAACGCCGGCGCCGCCCCTCATCCGCCCTTCGGGCACCTTCTCTCCGTGGAACGGGGAGAAGAAAAAAGTGCTCAGTACTTCTCCGGCACGTAGAGTTCGCGCGGCAGCGTCTGGCGCTCGTATTCGGGATTGAAGACGCGCTCCGGCAGCGTGATCTCTTCGTGTGGGACCTCTTCATAGGGCATCTGCTGGAGCAGGTGGTCGATGCAGTTCAGCCGCGCCCGCTTCTTGTCGTTGCCTTCGACGATGAACCAGGGGGCCTCCGGGATGTTGGTGCGCACGAAGGTCTCTTCCTTGGCCTTGGTGTACTGCTCCCAGCGCACGCGCGACTGCAGGTCCATCGGCGACAGTTTCCACTGCTTCATCGGATCGTGGATGCGCATCAGGAAGCGCATCTGCTGTTCTTCGTCGGTGATCGAGAACCAGTATTTGACCACGGTGATGCCCGAGCGGACCAGCATGCGCTCGAATTCCGGCACGTCGTGGAAGAACTCTTCCACCTGATCGGGCTGGGCAAAGCCCATCACCCGTTCGACGCCCGAGCGGTTGTACCAGGAGCGGTCGAACAGCACGATCTCGCCGCCGGCCGGCAGATGCGGCACATAGCGCTGGAAATACCATTGCGACTTCTCGCGTTCGGTCGGCGCCGGCAGTGCGACGACACGGCAGATGCGTGGATTGAGCCGCTGGGTGATGCGCTTGATGACGCCACCCTTGCCGGCCGAGTCGCGCCCCTCGAAGATCACCACCAGCTTCTTCTTGTGGTAGGCGACCCAGGACTGCAGCTTGATCAATTCGGACTGTAGGGTGATCAGCTCGCGAAAATACTGCATGCGATCGATCGAAGGCGGATGCGCGTTCTTGTAGATCTTTGCGATCTCCATCGACAGCGCCGGCTCCGACATTTCGAGCTCATAGTCCTCGTCGAGCGTGTCGGCGAGCTCGGCTTCAAGCCAGTCCTTGGCAGGAGAATTCTGTTTTAGCTCGGTCATCTCAGCTGCTCCGCTTGCAAGCTCTGTCGATCCATGTCCGGCGTCGCAAACTCCCGGCTTATGGCCCGGAACGGCAACACCCTGAGCCGACTTCAATATAGGCCGGCAATGACGGTTTTATTGCAGCCCGAGCGTGATC
>NZ_RZQG01000547.1:0-4144 GCF_003998635.1 Mesorhizobium sp. M7D.F.Ca.US.004.03.1.1 | reverse complement strand
GGTCGATGACCGTGCCGAAGCTGTTGGCTTCGCGTGCTGTGGGAAAGCGCCCGAGAAAGATGCCGTCGGCAATCGCCACCTGAGGAGCAAGACTGCGCGTCCAGGCCCATATGTTTGCCCGAGCGCCGAGGCGGTAAGGCAAGAGCAGGATACGGCTTGCAAGCGTGATGCTGCCATCGGCGGATTTCTGGAACACCTTTGCGCCGGCCCCGGCATAGGCGAAGGCGACGATTGCCAGCGCCAGCGCCGGCCAAAGCAGGAACAGCGCGACGGCACAAAACAAGGCGCCGAGCGCGGCACCCGCCAGCGCAAGGGCGGCGCCCAGCGCATAGAACAGCGCCAGACGCCGCGCTTTCGCGTCGCTGGTCAGCCGGAAGCCTGAAAACGGCAACGCACCGCTGCGCGGAAACAGCCACAGCGCAAAGAACCCGAGCAGCGCGCCGGTCGGGATATCGATGAAGTGATGCTGCCAGGTCGTCAGCACCGAGGCGCCGATCAGAAAGCACCAGCCATGCCAGAGCGGCAGGAGCAATCCGCTGAGCCGGTGGCGCCAATGATCCCAGATGATCACCAAAAGGGCGATGTGCAGCGAGGGCGCCTGGTTGAACGGCTTGTCGAAACCGCCGAGCACGGCAAACAGGAAGCCGGGCAGGCCGGTCGTCGCGGGCCGCACGAATGTCGCGGTCAGCGGGAACAGGATGAAGCAGGCAACGGCGACGACCTGCGCGGTGAGATAGCGCCCGGCCAGGCGGTCGACCCCTTGCCTGTTGCCGTTGAGTAGCAGCGACAGGCCGTAGAACAGGTTGATCGACCAGTAGGGCACGATGGTCCAGGCCATGAAGGGGATGCCGTGTTCCCAGGAGAACACGATGCTGCCGACGTCGTCGCGCCGCGACGCTAGCCAGTTGGCGAAGCCGTAGCTGAGGTAGAAGAACGGCGCCAGGAAGGCCAGCCAAAGAGCTGCCCTGACGACCACCCGTCCGTAGGGTTCGGCGCGCGCTGTGGATGCAAGCGATGACACCATGCTGGTCAGCGGCGCCGCGCGACCGAGACGGTGAAGATGCCCCATTGGTCGATGCGCTGCTCCAGCTTGTCGAAGCCGGCGGCTTCGACAAGCTGGTCCATCTCGCCTTGTGTGCGCCGGCGCATCACCCAGGCTTCGCCGCCGCGATGCGAGGTCAGGCTGCGGGCGATCATCTCGAGCTGGGGGTGCCAGGGCTGGTTGGTGTAGAGCAGCAGGCTTCCCGGCTGCATGGCGCTGGCCAATCCACCGAGCGAGCGGGCGACCATCGCATTGTCGGAGAACAGTTCGTAGAGGCCGGAAACGATGGCGAGGTCGGGCGCCGGATCGGCCTTGGCAAGCATATCGGCATCGAAGGCATCGGCGCGCTGGAACGAGACATCAGCCGGCAATTGCCGCTCGGTGATCAGCTTGCGGCCAAGCTGGACATTGAGGTCAGAATAATCCTGCAGGCGCACGCTCGTCGGCTGGTCTGGGCTCTTCACGATGGCATCGAGAACATAGCGGCCGTGGCCGGCAGCGATGTCGAGAATGTGCGCCGGCCGGCCAGCGGCCTTGAGCGTCGCCAGGCAAGAGCCGATCAGTTCTTCCAGATGCAGCTTGCGCTGGCGGATGCCGCGCCAGCCGATGGCTTCCAGGAAGATGCGGTCGACGACGCGGCCAACAGGTGTCAGACCGCGCGCGTCGTTCTCGTAGACGTAATCCAGCGTCGAGCCGGAATCGAAGCCGGTGGCGATGCCGGTCTTCATACCCTGGGAGACCCAGGCGCCCATGCGGATGGAGGCGCGGCTGAATGCCCAATAGAGGCCCTTGGGCGACAACAGATCGAGCGGCGAGGCAAGCCTGTCAGCCTCGTCGCGCGTGTAGCCGGCAATGTCCGCCTGCTTCAGGTCGACCGGCACATCTGGTGCTGCGAACTGCCTGGCCAGGAACGGCCGGATCAGATCAAGGGCCTTTGCCCGGTCGCGCTCGCCCAGCGTGTCGTGGAAGAAGCCCGGCAACACATGGCGTTCCTTGGCGCGGCTGCCGAGATTGACGAAGAACGCGTGCTGCGGGCCGTGGCGCACCACCCAGTCGCTGCCCGAGAGCAGAAGCTGCGTCGGCGCGGTGATGGCGCGGGCGTCAGCGACGATACGGGCGGCGTGCTGGTAGAGTTCGACCAGGATGTTGGAGGCGATTGGCCGCGTGATCAGCGGATCGCTCTCGAAAGAGGCGATGCGTACGGGATCGTGGGTCAGGAATTTCGCCTTGACGTAGGAATTGACGAAGAAACGGCCCTTGAGCTTCTGCCAGAGCGCGATGCCTTCCTTGGCGAAGGGCACGTAGAGCTTTACCGAAAAGGCCGGTGAGGCCAGCACTATGGCGCGCAGCTTCGGCGCATAGTCGTGCACCCAGGCGGCGGCAAGCACGGCGCCGAAGGATTGTGCGATCAGCGCGATATCGCGCGTGGCGAAGCCATCCCTGGCGGCAATCTCGCGCATGAAGCAGTCGATGTCGCGCACCAGGGTCGAGAAGGACGGGGCATAGCCGCGCTCGCCGGACGAACGGCCATTGCCACGGGCATCCCAGGCATAGAAGGCGTGGTCCGGCATCTGCAATTCATCGACCAGATGGGCCATGCGGCCGCCATGCTCATGGCCGCGATGGAAGAGCACCACCGCGCCCTTGGCATCGGTGGAAGCTGCCGGCCAAAAGCGGTAGAAGATCTCCGTCCCGTCATGGCTGCGGAAGACCCGCTCCAGCGCTTGCCGCTCAAGGCTTTGCGTGGCCACCGCGGCGATCGGTTCGTGCATCATGGTCTTTCCCTCTGGCGGCATGGCGAGCCTCGATGCTCAGCTGGCGCTGCCAATAAGGCCGGCGCGTATCCGGTTTATGGCGGTCAACAGCGAAAGCGTTGCCATGGCCGGAAACACAAATGGCGCGATGGATGCCGGCCAGAGCCCGGCGGCGCACAGCACGGCGACCACGCTGAGCGCCAACGCCCTGTCGCTCTTGCCGAACGGCCCGGCATAATTACGTCCGATCTTGGCAGCGATGCCGAGCACGCCGGCGAATTCGGTCAGCACCGCCGATATCGCGAAGGCGACGACGCCCCATGGGGCAAATTCCGGAAAGACGGCAAAAGGGAGAATCAGCGCGAGGTCCGAAACGACGTCGCAAAATTCGTTCAGATACATGCCGAGCGTCGAGGCTTGCCCGTGTTCCCGCGCCAGCATGCCATCCACGGCATTCAGCGCCATGCGCACGAACATCACCGCGGGAATGAGCAACAGTAGCCAGCGCCATTCATGCAGGATCGCGATGGCCGTCCCGGCCGCGGTCGACATCAGCGCCGCCAGGATGGTTATGCTGTTTGCGGTCACCCCGATTGCCGCCAGCCGATTGACCAGCGGCCGCAGTCGTCCCTGGAAAGCCGGCTTGAGAGCGTAAAGCGTCGGCATTTTCGTGATCCCCCGATCCTGATCAGCGGCTGTACATCAATATGTCAAACGCGACCAGAGCAGAGGACGCTACGGTTCGACTGCCACGGCCGCGCGCCGGCCGTTGCCAAATCGCTAACCATGATTGGCCCGGCATGGCTCTCATGCACATTTGCCGGCTTCTTGTGCAGCGCGGCATCTTGAATAGTAAGCACGCTTATTATATATACCGCTCATGGTTTCCGATGGCATCGACAGATTGGGGTTCTTGATCCACGACGTGCAGCGCTTGATGCGCAAGCGCTTCGAGGCGAGGGCCAGCGGCTTGGGGCTTTCTTCGGCCCAATGGCGGCTGCTGGTCCGTGTTGCCAAGGAAGACGGGGTCGCGCAGGCGCGGTTGGCCGAACTTCTCGAAATCGAGCCGATCAGCGTTTCGCGCCTGGTCGATCGCATGGAGGAGGGCGGCTGGATCGAGCGTCGGCCCGACGCCACCGATCGCCGCGTCCGCATGATTTTCCTGACACCCAAGGCGAGCGATGCCTACGCCGTGATCAAGAGCATTGCCGGGGAAGTCTATGAGGAATCACTGGTCGGCGTGAAGCCGGAAGCCCGCCGTGTCCTTGTCGAGGGGCTCGAGGCGATGGTCCGGAACCTGACTGACGACGAGACGCCGTCCATTGAAAAAGTAAAGAATACAGAAGGC
>NZ_RZQG01000546.1:0-4148 GCF_003998635.1 Mesorhizobium sp. M7D.F.Ca.US.004.03.1.1 | reverse complement strand
CCATCGTCATGCTGATCAGCGCAACGGCGATGAACGCGACGATTGGAAAAAGCTTCTTCAACGGATGATGTGGTCCCTGAGCGAATAGGGACCTTTATGGGCAAGTCGCCGTGCCAACACAATGGCAAGGCCAAGCCATGCTGACGGCTAGCATATCACGAGTCCGGCAACCCGCGACCTGGTCTGACCTCAGGCAGCGATCTTCAGCGCCCCCGGTCCGGGAATGGCACCGGGCGGGCATTTGCCCAGAATGATCATGCCGAGCACCTCGTCCTGGGTCACATCGGTGGTGCGGGCTGTGCCGACGACCTGGCCGTTCTTCATGACGCAGACCCGGTCGGCAAGCTCGAACACGTCGTGGATATCGTGGCTGATCAGGAAGATGCCGATGCCGTCGGACTTGAGCTGCTTGACCAGCTCGCCGACCTGCGCCGTTTCCTGCGGACCAAGCGCTGCCGTCGGCTCGTCCATGATCAGGATGCGTGCATTGAACAGGATGGCGCGCGCGATCGCCACCGATTGCCGCTGGCCGCCCGACAGTTTGATCACCGGCTCCTTGAAGCGCTGGAAGCGGGGATTGAGCCTCCCCATCACCTTGCGCGCCTCCGCCTCCATGGCAACGTCGTCGAGCGTGCCCCAGGCGGTCATCAGCTCGCGGCCGAGGAACAGATTGGCGGCGGCATCGACATTGTCGGCCAGCGCCAGCGTCTGGTAGATCGTCTCGATGCCGTATTTCTTGGCGTCGCGCGGGTTGGAGATCGACGCTTCCTCGCCATTGACGAATATCTGCCCGCCATCGCGCTTGTAGGCGCCGGACAGGATCTTGATTAGCGTCGACTTGCCGGCGCCGTTGTGGCCGAGCAGCGCCACGACCTCGCCGGGGAAGAGATCGATCGAGGCGTCGTCGACGGCGCGGATGCCGCCAAACGCGATCGAGATGTTGCGCATATCGATCAGTGCTGTGGCCGCAGGAGCAATCTTGTCAGTCATGGCCATGCCTCCTAGACGCGCTTGCGATAGACGGTGTCGAGCCAGACGGCGATGACCAGCACGGCGCCGACGACAATGCTCTGCAGCGGCGAGTCGACGCCGAGCAGCACCATGCCTGACTGCAGCGACTGCATCAGCAGCGCGCCGAGCATGGCGCCGATGATCGTTCCCGAACCACCGGCGAGCGACGTGCCGCCAATGACGGCGGCGGCAATGACCAGCAGCTCGTCTAGCGTTCCAAGCACGTTGGTCGCCGAATTCTGCCGGGCCGAGGAGATCGCGGCGGCGATCGTCGCCAGCACGCCCATGATCATGAACACCTTCATGGTGATCCAGCGCGTGTTGATGCCGGCGAGATTGGCAGCCTCGGGATTGCCGCCGATGGCAAAGACATAGCGGCCGAAACGCGTGCGGTTGGTGATGAAGGTCATGACCAGCCCGACGGCGATCGCCATCAGCACCGGTATGGCGATGCCGTGAGCGATGAACAGGCCGCCTTCGGGCACGGTGATGTTGTTGGCGGCCGCATACCGGTTCACGATGCCGATCGGCCACGGATAGGAGTTGGCGAGCCAGACCGCACCCATGATGACGGCGCAGGTGACGACGCCGAGCAGCGTCTCGGCCCAGATCGGACGCAGCGGAAACCGGAAACGCTTGCGCTGCACCCGCCCGTTGAAAAGCGCAAACACCACGGCGAGGCAGGCCACGATCCCAACGACCCAGCTCCAGGTCGCGCCGATCGATCCCGACGGCCCGCCGCCCATGAGCTGGAAGGTGGCGTCAAGCGGTGCCACCGTCTGGCCGCTGGTGACCCACCAGGCAGCACCGCGCCAGACCAGCAGTCCGCCCAGCGTGACGATGAACGCCGGCACTTCGAGATAGGCGATGACGAAGCCTTGAAAGGCCCCGATCAGCAGGCCGAGCGCCAGGCCGATGACCAGCGCCAGAACCCAGATCCACGGATTGCCGAGTTCGAGCCCGACAAACCGCACCAGGAAATGCACCTGGGCAAATCCCATCACCATGCCGATCAGGCCCTCGGCGGAACCGACGGACAGGTCGATGTTGCGCATGACGATGACCAGCACCATGCCGCAGGCCATGATGGCGACCGCCGATGTCTGTACCGACAGGTTCCAGAGATTGCGCGGCGTCAGAAAGGTGCGGCTGTCGAAATCGAGCGGATTGACGCCGAGGCGCAGGCTGGAAATGACATGCAACCCGATCCAGATGATCAGCAGGGCGCCGACCATGCCGAGCATGCGGGTGTCGATCTCGGTCGCCTTCAGGAACCGGGCGACCACGCCGAGCTCCGACGCACGCGCGGTGTCGGCCTGCGGGTTGGACGTCGTGTCGGTCATGATTTCCTCCCACCGGCTGGCCGTCTGACGCGGATGCCGGAACTCAGCCTAGAACGGTTCACCGATTCCCGGAAACGCCGAACCGTTCTATCTCTTTGTTTTGACGCAATTCCGGACGGAAAACCGCTACGCACTTTTCCTGGAATTGCTCCCGAAGCTATCCGCGTGATGCGGAAATACAAATCTTTTTGAGAAAACGCCGCGGCTTTTGGGCCGCGGCGTTCAGATATTTCGACGTGATCCAGATCAGTTACAGGCCGCGACGGTGCCGGCGGCGACGCCCGCGCAGACTTCGTCCTTCTTGATCCAGCCGGCGTCGATGACGACGTTGAGATTGTCCTTGGTGATGGCAACCGGGGTCAGGAACAGCGACTTGACGGTGTTGCCGCCCGGTGTCGTGAAGTCCTTGGCGCCGGCAATGTCGCTCGTCTTCTTGCCGTCGGCGAGCTGCGAGGCGATCTCGGCGGCGTTCTTGCCGAGTTCGCGCGCGTCCTTCCACACCGACACGGTCTGCGTGCCGAGTGCGATGCGGTTCAGCGCGGCGTGGTCGCCGTCCTGACCCGAGACCGGCACGGTGCCGGCAAGGCCCTGCGCCGTCAGTGCCGCGACGACGCCGCCGGCGGTGCCGTCATTGGCCGCGACCACGGCGTCGACCTTGTTGTCGTTGGCGGTGAGGAACTGTTCCATGTTCTTCTGGGCGTTGGCGGGCAGCCAGCCGTCCGTATAGGCCTCGCCGACATTCTTGATCTTGCCGCTGTCGATGGCTTCCTTGAGCACTTCCATCGAGCCCGAGAACAGGAAGTCGGCATTCGGATCGGCGCCCGAACCCTTGATGAAGACATAGTTGCCTTCCGGCTTGACCTTGAACACTTCGCGGGCCTGCATGCGGCCGACTTCCTTGTTGTCGAAGGTCAGGTAGAAGACGTCCTTGTTCTCGATCAGACGGTCATAGCCGACGACCGGAATGCCTTCGTCCAGCGCCTTCTGCACCGCTGGGCCGATGGCCGAGGCATCCTGCGCCAGGATGATCAGCGAATTGGCGCCCTGCGAGATCAGGCTTTCGACATCGGTAAGCTGCTTGCCGGGATTGGACTGCGCATCGGCGGAGATGTACTTGTCGCCGGCAGCCTCGATCGCCGTCTTCATGGCGGCCTCGTCGGTCTTCCAGCGCTCTTCCTGGAAGTTGGACCACGAAACGCCGATGACCTTGTCCTTCGCCTGCGCGACCGACGCGAGCGTCAGCGACATGGCGACACCCGCCAGGATGGCGGCTGTGAATCTTTTCATAATATCCTCCCTGCGCCGCGTATGGCGCGACCAAACTGACCCGAAGGCCGGCACAGAGGCCCTATTTTTTCGAGCCTCGAAAAAATACTGGTCCAACACCCGAACGCTGTCAACATCGATTCTGATGGATTTTGATGTGCTCGCGAATTTTTTTCGGGCCCCGGAATAAATAAATGACAGAGTGGGCGGCTTCTGCCAGTATTTGACTGCGTTGCCGACAGCGTTCGAGGGGCACGGAGAACCGCGGCGACCGGGAGGACTTGAAGAAACATGTCGGTCGGAATCCGCCACGACGATTTGCGCCGGCGCAACCGGGCGATGGTGATTGCGGCCGTGCGCCGCGCCGGACAGCCGTCCCGCACCGAGATCGCAGCGACAACCGGCCTTAGCCACTCGACCATATCGGCGATCTCTTCCGACCTGATCGGCGAAGGCATCCTGACCGAAAGCAAACCAAGCGAGGCCGGCTCGCTCAAACGCGGCCGGCCGCAGGTTGGCCTCAGCCTC
>NZ_RZQG01000545.1:0-4151 GCF_003998635.1 Mesorhizobium sp. M7D.F.Ca.US.004.03.1.1 | reverse complement strand
GGCCAAACAGCGCGCATGAGCGCGGCGAAGGCATCAACGTGCTGACCGGAGCCGACGCGCCGGCGCCCTACGGGGGTGCTGCCTTCCACGACAACAAGGTCTGGCTGCGCGCGGCAGGGTGAGGTTGGCGAGAACTCAGTTCCTCTTGCGCCAAATCATACCGGCAGGATTTCTGCTGCCTTCTTTCGGTTTCGCCGGAGGCGGATGTTGTCAGCGATCTGCTCTGCCTCGATCGAGATTTCGCGCAGCAATCCGGTGACCGGATTGTGAAAGCCGATGAGATAAAGACCGAGATCCGAAGCGCTCGCATTGACGCCGCTGCGGCCTGGCTGGACGCCGGGCTCCAGCAATCTGGCATAGCCGGGCCGGAAGCCGGTGGCGAAGATGATCGCATCGAACTCGCCATGCTTGCCATCGGTGAAACGGACGCCTTGTTCGGTGATCTCGGCAATATCGGGTGCGATCTTGATCGCACCTTCGCGGATCTTGCCGACCGTGCCGACATCGATCGTCGGAATGCGCGACGAGAGCGCGATTTGCTGCAGCATTCCTTGCTGCGGCCGCCTGAGCCCATATTTCCCCAGCCTGCCCAGCGCCAGATCGAGGATGATAGGAAACAAGGCATCGTTGATGCGTTCCGGCATCAGGCGCGCCGCCATGCCGATCATCTGGATGGGCACGCCAAGCAGTTCGCGCGGTACGATATGAACGCCGCCGCGCACCGAAATCGTCGGCCGCGCACCGCCTTCCACCAGATCGAGGGCAATCTCGGCGCCGGTGTTGCCCATGCCGATGATCAGCACCGACTGGCCGGCAAAAGGCATGGCGTTGCGATAGTCGGCGCTATGCAGTCGTTTGCCCTTGAAGGCATCGGCGCCGGCAAATCCGGGCATCAGCGGCTCGGCATTGTTGCCCGACGCGATCACCACCTGTGAAGCGGGCAGGGGACCTGTTGTCGTGTCCACGAGCCAGCTTCTGCCTCGCCGGGTGATCGCCCGCACCACTTCTCCAAATCGGGGCCGCAGGTCGAAGCGTTGCGCATAGGCATCGAGATAGTCGACGAAAAGATCGCGCGGCACATAGCGCGGATAATCCCTGGGAAAGGGCACGAAGGGCAGCGAGGAATAGCGTTTGGTCGTGTGCAGGTGGACGCGCTCATAGTGGCGTCGCCATGCAGGGGCGGATTGCTGCTCTTTTTCGAGGAGGACGAAGTCGACCCCGGCCTGCCGCAGGCACGCGGCAATGGCCAGGCCTGCCGGCCCGGCACCGATGATCGCAACTGGTGTAGTTTCGTCCAAGCGCGCCTCCGCCGACAAATTCGCTTCCGGAGAATGGCAAAAGCATGGCCGCCGGCGCCTGCCATGCCAGCAACGCTCAGCCGGGCAAGGGCACCGTCAGTCCGACCTTGACCCGGTCCATGGCAACAAAAGTGCGGAACTTTCGGACATTGTTGCTATCGAAGAACAGTTTTCGCGTCAGCGCCTCATAGGCGCCCATGTCGGCCACGGTGATGATCAGGATGAAATCGGCCTCGCCGGTGACATAGTAGCATTGCTGGACTTCAGGGGTTCCCGAGAATTGCCGCTTGGCTGCGTCGATCAGTTCGGCGCGTTCGCTCTCGAGTTCCACCTCGACGAAGATGGTGATGGGCTGGCCGACAGCCGCGGGCTCGATGACGGCGACATTGCCGGCAATGACGCCGGTCTGCTCCATCCGCTTGATGCGGCGCTGCACCGCCGGCGCCGACAGGTTCACCGCCTCGCCGATCAGCCGCTGCGGCGTCGTGTTGTCGCGCTGCAGGATGGCAAGGATGGCGAGATCGAAACTGTCGAGCGAGGGTGGCAATGCAGGCAATGGAGATATCCCTAGCGAAACAAACTTGCATTTGGGAGGCCATATTACAGCGCCCTTTGCGTCGATCCTGCAATATATTCTCGCTGAACGTCAGAGCATGATGCCGAAAAGTGCGAAGCGGTTTTCTCGGACAAACGGGTACCGTTTGTCCAGACATCATGCTCTCTATCTCTTTGATTTAGAGACGGATTCAGATTTCGGGTCGATTCGACCCGAAATCATCCGGCTCTAAGGAGGCCGCCAGTGTTCCTGCTCAACCGCAATACTCTGCATCGCCTGCCGCTCGATCCGGCCGATGCCGATACCCTTGGCGTGGCCGGCGCTGACACAGTCGAGCGTTTTCTTGCCCATCGCGACAATCACCTGATAACGCCGCTGCATGCGCTGCCGGCGCTCGCCACCGAACTCGGACTTGGCGCCATCCACATCAAGGATGAGGGCTTTCGCCTCGGCCTCGGTAGCTTCAAGGCGCTTGGCGGTGCCTATGCCGTCTTCCGCCTGGTGCTGGAGGAGGCAGGCAGCCGGCTTGGCCGACCCATCGATGTGGCCGATCTCGATCGGCCTGACGTGCGGGCCGTCGCCGCGGCGATGACATTTGCCTGTGCGACCGACGGCAATCATGGCCGCTCCGTCGCGCAAGGCGCTCAACTCGTCGGCGCGCGAGCGGCGATCTTCGTCCACGCCGGCGTCAGCGAGGAGCGCATCGCGGCGATCGCCCGCTATGGCGCCGAGATGATCCGCGTCGACGGCAATTATGATGATTCGGTCAGGCAAGCCGCCCAGGTTTCCGCCGACAAGGGCTGGACCGTGGTGTCCGACACCTCATGGCCGGGCTACGAGCGCATTCCCGGCCTGGTCATGCAAGGCTATACGGCGATCGTGCGCGAAGCCTTGCGCCAGCTCCCTCGGACGCCAACCCACGTCTTCGTGCAGGCCGGTGTCGGTGGCATTGCCGCGGCGCTGGCCGGCCATCTGGCCATCGTGTTCGATGATGCCAGGCCGACCTTCATCGTGGTCGAGCCGGCGCGTGCCGCTTGTGTTTTTGCAGCCGCCCAGGTCGGGCGCCCGGTCAAGGTCGCGCACGGCCAGCCGACGGTGATGGCCATGCTCGAATGCTACGGGGCCTCGCCGGTCGCCTGGCGGGTGCTGGCACGTGCCGCCGATGCCTTCATGACGGTGGATGAGGCCGACGCCGTCGCGGTGATGCGGCGCCTGGCGCGGCCGAGCGCCGGCGATCCGGTAATCGTTGCCGGCGAAAGCGGCGGCGTCGGCCTTGCCGGGTTGATCCGGGCGGTGGCCGACAACCGAGCCGAGCTTCAACTCGACGGCAAATCCCGTGTGCTGGCGATCAACACGGAAGGCGCCACCGACCCGCATCGTTATGCCGAACTGGTTGGCATGAGCCCGGCCGATGTGCTGGCCGGCAAGTTGACTGCAGAGGCAACGGCATGATCGAGATCGATGCACAGCGCCTGCTTGGCCGTATCCGCGAACTCGGTGCTGTTGGCCGGGATGGCGAGGGCAGGCTTATCCGGCTGGCCGCCTCCGACACCGACAGGCAGGGCCGCGACCTCTTCGTCGGCTGGCTGCGGCAGGCCGGGATCGATGTCGCCATCGACCGGGTCGGCAACATCTTCGGCATCTGGCAAAGCCCGGAAAATGCCGGGCAGGCGCCGCTGCTTATCGGTTCGCACATCGACACCGTCATCGATGCCGGCATCTATGACGGTTGCTACGGCGTGCTTGCCGGGCTGGAAGTGATCGAAACGCTCAAGGCATCAGGCTTCTTGCCGTCGCGCCCCGTCGCGGTCGCCGCTTTCACCAATGAAGAGGGCGTGCGCTACACCCCAGACATGATGGGCTCGCTGGCCCATGCCGGCGGGGTCAGCGCCGAAACGGTGCTGGCGGCTGTCGGCACCGACGGCAGCGTGCTGCGGCAGGAACTCGCCCGCATCGGCTATGCCGGCGACCGGGAACCCGGCTTTCTCAGGCCGCACGCCTATCTCGAACTGCATATCGAACAGGGGCCGGTGCTGGAGGGAGAGGGCTTGCCCATCGGCGCGGTGGAGAATCTGCAAGGCATCTCCTGGCAACGCGTCACCATCGACGGCGTCGCCAACCATGCCGGCACCACGCCGATGTCGATGCGCAGCGATGCCGGCCACGCCGCCGCCCGGGTCATCACCTTCCTGCTCGACCGGACCAAAGCCTCGAACGCGCCGACCGTCGCCACTGTCGGCACGATCCGCTTCGAGCCGAATGCCATCAACGTCATTCCCTCGCGCGCCGTCTTCACC
>NZ_RZQG01000544.1:0-4152 GCF_003998635.1 Mesorhizobium sp. M7D.F.Ca.US.004.03.1.1 | reverse complement strand
GGCCAGTGCAGCGTGCCGGCCGACAGGAAGAGCAAGGCGCCCATGACGCCGAACCACACGAACGTCTGGAGAATCAACTTCGAGATCATGACAAACCTTCCGCGATATGCCCCCGCCAGCATTGGCCTCACTAGACCGCTGGTCTATTATACCGACCGACGGTCTACCATTCAAGTGGATCGAGGACCATCACGCATCTGGACGAGAGCGGCCATCGCGTGCAGAAGCTTTTGTCATGCCCCGTGTCATCAAGCATCCTGAGCTCAGGCGAGAAGAACTTCTGGATCATGCCCAGGCCCTGTTCCTGACGCAGGGCTACGACAAAGCGAGCCTCAACGACGTGATTGCGGCTGCCGGCATCTCGAAAGGCGCCTTCTATCATTACTTTGCCTCCAAGGACGCTCTTCTGGTGGCGCTGGCCGAGCGCTTCGCGAGACAGGCATTGGCTGGAGTCCAGGACATACTCGACGATCCCGATCTCGATCCGCTCAGCCGCCTGAATGGCCTGCTTGCCCAGTCGCGGCGGGCCAAGATCGAGACTGCACCGGAAGCCTGGGCTCTTTTCGAAACGCTGTTTCGGCCGGAGAACCTGGTGCTTTTCCACCGCATCAACCTGGCCGCCAGCGCGTCGTTTTCACCCTTGCTGGTCAAGATCATCAGGCAAGGCATCGAAGACGGCACCTTCAGGACATTCGACCCGGAGGGTGTCGCCGACATCGTCATGCAGTTCGGCATGGCCACTCACGACATCATTGCCAAGGCATTCGCCGGCGGCACCGACGCCGACATGGACGTCGCCATCGAAGCCCTGGAGACACGCGTCAGGCTCTACGAGATCGCTCTCGACCGCATACTCGGCCTCCCCGATGGGAGCATTCGCATCGGCGAGCCCGGCTACGTGCGCGCCGTCATGACAGCCAGGCGGCGGACGAGTGCCGGCACGGCCCTCAGTCCCGCGCCAGCACGATGATCCGGTCCTCCGGCAGATAGGCGAGTGCTTCCGACCTCAGCGGGTTGACGGTGACGCCGCCCAGCGCCCGCTGGTCGGCCTCTCCGGCGCGGATGCGCCGGTAACCTATGGCGATTTCGCTGCGCAACCGCGCCGATTCCGCGATCGTCCAGAAGGTCACCGGCCGGTCGATGGCGACATAGTCGGCGACCGGACGCATGTAGATTTCAGAACCCTTCTCGTCGAGCAGGTCGTCGAAGATCGCAGCGAGATACTGATTCTCGGATGCCTGCGCCAGCATCAGGCTGACCAGCCGGTTGCTGACGACGAAATCATCGGCCTTGGTCACCGCCGCAAGCTCTCGGTTGCGCACGTCGATCATCTCGCTGACGATGCTGATGTGCATGCCGGCATCATCTGCGATCTTGCGCAGATGCAGCAGCGTCACCAGCGTGCGCGTATCGGCCGGCTGTGCTGCCATGGTTTCGCTGTAGCCGAGGACGAGCACGTGGTCGTAGGAAGGCACGTCCAGGCTTGCCAGCGCGGCGCTGCTCGACGTGTCGGTGACGCGGCAGGATACCGACAGATTGTCGCCCGCGACCGGCAGTTCGGCAACTTCCTGTTCGAGGCCGGGCGTATCGGCGGCGATCGTCAGGATCGACCCAGGCGCGACATAGCGCGACAGTTCATAGGTGATGATTGGACCGCGCCGATTCCAGCCGAGGATCAGCGTGCGCTCCGGCTTCGCCTCGATGGATCGCGGGCCGAGGATCGCTGCTGCGTCGATCTTGATCCCAGCGCTTCCCAGCTTTATCGCGGCATCGTCCTCGGCGATGATAATGGCGCGCATGTCCTTGCCGATCACCAGATCCGACGGTGGGTTGAGATTGACGCGGCCCTCGCGGTCGCAAAGCCCGATCAGCGCGCAGTGCTCGTACGCCATGACCGCCTCGCCGAAGCTTTTGCCGGTGAGGTCCGGCTGCTCGGTCGTGTAGATTTCACAGCCGTCGAAATCGAGCAGCTCCGAATAGACGCCGCTGAGACCTGACTGCCGGCTCGAATGCACGACGATGCGCGAGATCAGCTGGTCGGCCAGCACGAGTTGAACCTCGGCTCCGCCGACGACCCGGGCGACCTCGGCATTCTTGCCATCGCGAATCTCGGCGGCGATGTTGTAGGGGGCGGTGCGCCGGTTTGGATCGTTGACCAGCGCCAGCACCGTCTTGATGACCTGCGAATCCGGGTCGTCGCCGTCCGGCGACAGCACGATGACCGACCGCGAGGTCTGCGGATTGACGATGACCAGATCATAGAGATCGGTCGGGTCGCCGCTGCGGCAGATGATGCGCGTGTTACCCAGTTTGCCGACCTTGGCCGCGATCTCGTCCTCCATCTCGACCTTGTCCATATTGGCCATCACGACGATGCGCGGACGGCGGCGGCTGGCATTGGCAATGACGAGTTCGGAGATGACGTCGAAGATCGACGGCGACCAGTTGAGGATGATGGTGTGATCGGTCTCCAGCACCCGCGAACGGCCCTTGCGCAGTTCGTCGAGCTTGCTGTCGACGCCGGCGCTAAGCACGCCGATGAGGGCCGACACGACGAAGATACCGGCAAGCGTGACAAACAGCATAACGAGGCGGAAGGCCCAGCCTGTGTCACCGCCCATCGTGCCGGAATCGAGCGTGCGCATCAGCGATTCCCAGAACGCTTCGACGAAGTTCAGCGGCTCGCCGCCTTCCGGCGCGATGCGGGTCACCGCAAGGAAGCCAGCGGCGGCGATGATGATCAGCAGGGAAACAATGGCGAGCCAGCCGATCAGCGCGATCGGGCCGGCGGCCATGCTCTTGTCGAACCAATAGCGCAGCCGGGTTCCCAGCGAGTCTCGTTTCTTCATGTCGCCCGCGCCCCGCAATATCCCCAAGGTCGATGCGTAACCCCAACGCATCGCCGAAGCCGCTCTCTTAGCCTGTGTTCAGATAAAGGGGAATCGCTTTCGCGTGCCCACGGCTATTGAATCCGGCGACGCGGCGGACGGCGGCCGAACCTAAGACTTAGTCCTTGTCCCAGCGCGGCCTTCGCATCGAAAACACCTCGTCGACGCTGGCATAGTCCATGTAGCCGAGACGAGCCACATTGCCGGCTTTGGTGATGTCGAACAGGCCGTCTGTCAGGAAGGCGTCGTCGATATGCACGCCGACCACCTCACCGGCGACGACGACGGCACTTGTCGGCGATCCGTCCAGCGCCTTCGGCCGAAAGACCTCCGTCACCCGGCATTCGAGCGCTGCAGGCGCTGCCGCCACGCGCGGCGGCGCGACCAGGCGCGACGGCGCCATGGCAAGATCGGCGTAGACGAACTCATTGACGCCGCGCGGTGCGCTGACGGATGTGCGGTTCATCTTCTCCGCAAGATCGCGACTGACCAGATTGGCGACAAACTCGCCGGTTTCCTGGGCAAAGGAGGCGCTGTCCTTCTCGCCTTCGGAGGAGAACCAGACGATGAACGGCCGCGTCGAAACGGCATTGAAGAAAGAGTACGGAGCGAGGTTGATCTCACCAGCCTTGTTCAGCGTCGAAATCCAGCCGATCGGACGCGGTGCCACGATCGCCTTCGACGGGTCGTGTGGCAGGCCATGGTCCTTTGAAGGCTCATAAAACATTCAGCCGTTCCATGGTCCCGAATAGTCGCCGTAAAGCTTTGCCGGATCGGGCCGCGGCCGCTCCGGCGCCGGGCCGGCATAAGAGCCGATATGGATAAAGCCGATGACCCGCTCCTGCGGCGCCAATCCTAGCAGCGCCCGGCCCTCCGGTACATCGGAATACCAGTTGCTGATCATGTTGGTGCCATAACCCAGCGCGTTGGCTGCTATCATCAGGTTCATCGCCGCCATACCGCCCGACAGGAACATTTCCCATTGCGGGATTTTTGGATTCTCCCTGGGGATAGATACAACGCCGATCACCAGCGGCGCGCGCGAGAACCGCGCCAGTTCCTGGTTGCGGCGGCCTTCTGGCAAGGGCCCCTCCCGCTGCTCGGCAAGGGCTGCCAGTTGCCTGCCGATCTCGACGCGCGCTTGGCCACGGTAGACGATGAAGCGCCAGGGCTCCAATCGGCCATGGTCGGGCACCCGTGAGGCAGCGGCGATCATCGTTGCGATTTCCGTATCGCTCGGCGCCGGCTCCTTCAGATCCGGAAT
>NZ_RZQG01000543.1:0-4152 GCF_003998635.1 Mesorhizobium sp. M7D.F.Ca.US.004.03.1.1 | reverse complement strand
TCCTTGCCGTCATTCATCACCACGGTGAAGGCCGAGCCTTCCGAAACGACGTGGTTGTTGGTGACGAGATAGCCGTCATCGGAGATGAAGAAGCCGGAGCCCTGAGCAACCGGCCGCGGCTGGTCGTTGTTGTGATCGCGGTGGTTGAAGCGGCGGTTGCCGCCACCCTGGCCGTTCTGGTCGCCAAAGCCACGGAATTCCTTGAAGAAGCGGCGCAGCTGCGGATTGTCGGGCATGTTGTTCATGCCGTCCGGATCGTCGCCCTGGTCCGAGCCGTCATCGGCCGCGGGCTGGATCTTGGCCTTGACCTTGACGCTGACGACGGCAGGAGAAACGCGCTCGACGACATCGGCGAAGCCCGGCACCTGCGGCGCCTCGACGCGCACGGCGTCAGCCAGAACAGGGCTGGTTCCACTGGTCAGCGCGCCGACGCCGATAGCACCGGCCACGGCGATGGACGCGACGGCAGCCATGAGACGCTTGCGGGTGACGGAATATGAATTGGGGGCAATATTCATGGATTTCTTATCCTCTTTCAAACGGACGCTGCTTGATCGGCATCCTCAGGAAAAGAGAATTAGAGCGGCGCACATTACCGCGCCATTTCCGACGCATGAAACTTTGGTAATGTTTGGAGGGTGACGGCGGTCGTCAGTCGCGGCGCAATATGGCGTCCAACGAGGCCTGCTCTTCGGCGGACAGGGATTTTGTCGCGAGCGTGCGGCGCGACCGCGCGGTCAGCACGATGAAAACGCCGCCAACCAGCAAGAGCAGGACAGGCGTGCCCCAAAGCAACGCATTGCGCAGGTCGAAACGCGGCTTCAGCAGTACGAACTCGCCGTAACGCGAAACCACGTAATCCATCACCTGCTGGTCGGTATCGCCGGCAACGAGGCGCTGACGTACAAGGATGCGCAGGTCACGGGCAAGGTCGGCGTCGGATTCGTCGATCGACTGGTTCTGGCAGACCATGCAGCGCAAGCCTTCCGACAGCGCCCGCGCCCGCGCCTCCAGCGCCGGATCAGGCAGCATCTCGTCAGGCTTCACCGCCAAGGCGGTGCCGGCAAAGAACAGTGCCAGCAGCAGGACAATCGAGGTCAGCGAAACCCGTGCGTTCATGGCAGGCCCGCGGACGTCACGGCGCTCGCCTGCTTGCGCCGCCGCGATGGCGCGCCGACGCGCAGGCGCCGATCCATCAGCGACATCGCCGCCCCCGCCATCATCATCAGGCCGCCACCCCAGATCAACGTCACCAGCGGCTTCCACCACAGACGCACCACGACGGAACCGTCTTTGCCCTCGTCGCCGAGCGAGATGTAGAGCTGCGAGAAGCCGATCGTCCTGATGCCGGATTCCGTCGTCGTCATCTGCCGCACCGGATAAAACCGCTTGGCGGAGCTGATCTCACCGACAGGACTGCCGCTGACGCCTATCAATTCGAAGCGGCCGCGGTCCTCGGCGTAGTGCGGTCCCTGGGCCGGATAGAGCCCGACGAAACGCAGCGTATGGCCGGACAGTTCGACGGTCTCGCCGGCATGCATCGACAGGATCTTTTCGGTGCCGAAGCAAAGCGTGCCGACGATGCCGAGCGTGGTCAGGCCAAGGCCAAGGTGGGCGAAGGCGGTGCCAAAGACCGAACGCGGCAGGCCGAGCAACCGCTTGACCATGATCCTCGCGGCAACATTGCCGACCCCAGATTTGACCGCGAGGTCGGTAAGCGCGCCGAGGATCAGCCAGACGGCAAGGCCGACGCCCAGGGCTGCAAACACCGAGGCGCCATCGATGAACAAGGCGGTGACAAGCGTCGCCAGGAGGGCCGCGGCGAACGCCACCATCAGGCGTTGCGCGACGGCGAAGACATCGCCGCGCTTCCAGGCCAGCAGCGGCCCAAACGGGACCACCAGCAGCAGCGGCACCATCAGCGGTCCGAAAGTCAGATTGAAGAATGGCGCTCCGACCGAAATCTTGTCTGCCGAAAACGCTTCGACGGCCAGCGGATAGAGCGTGCCGACAAGCACAGTCGCGGTCGCCGTGGTCAGGAACAGATTGTTGAGGACGAGCGCGCCCTCGCGCGAAATCGGATGGAACAGGCCGCCGGCCGTCAGCCGGGAGGCGCGTAGCGCAAACAGCGCCAGCGAGCCGCCGATGAACAGCGTCAGGATGCACAGGATGAAGACGCCGCGCGTCGGATCGGTGGCGAAGGCGTGCACCGAGGTCAAGACGCCCGAGCGCACCAGGAAGGTGCCGAGCAGCGACAGCGAAAAGGTCAGGATGGCGAGCAGCAGCGTCCAGATCTTCAGCGCCGAGCGCTTTTCCATGACGATGGCCGAATGGAGCAGCGCGGTGCCTGCCAGCCACGGCATGAAGGAGGCGTTCTCGACCGGATCCCAGAACCAGAAACCGCCCCAGCCGAGCTCGTAGTAGGCCCAGTATGATCCCATGGCGATGCCGCCGGTCAGGAACATCCAGGCGACCAGTGTCCACGGCCGCACCCAGCGTGCCCAGGATGCATCGATGCGCCCTTCGATGAGGGCGGCGACCGAGAAGGAAAAGCAGATCGAGAAGCCGACATAGCCGAGATAGAGAAACGGCGGGTGAATGGCGAGGCCTAGGTCCTGCAGGATCGGGTTGAGGTCGCGGCCTTCGATCGGCGCCGGATTGAGCCGGATGAACGGATTGGAGGTCGCCAGGATAAACAGGAAGAAGGCGGCGCCGATGGCGCCCTGCACCGCAAGCACGTTGGCGCGCAACGTCGCCGGCAGATTGGAGCCGAAGGCGGCGACAAGCGCGCCGAAGAAGGTCAGGATCAGCACCCAGAGCAGCATCGAGCCTTCATGATTGCCCCAGGTTCCGGTGATCTTGTAGATCAATGGCTGCAGCGAATGCGAGTTTTCCCACACACTCGCCACGGAGAAGTCGGAACTCGCATAAGCACTCGCCAACGCTGCGAAGGACAGCGCCGTCAAGGCAAAGCCGGTCACCGCGACCGGACCGCCGACGGCCATCAGGCGCTGGTTGTTCAGGCGCGCACCAAACAGCGGCACGATCGTTTGCACCAGCGAAAGCGCAAACGCCAGAACCAGGGCGAAATGTCCGGTTTCAACCATGGACCGTTGCTCTCCTGCCAGAGCTATTCACTCTTGCTCTCCTGCCAGACGCCCTTGGCCTTGAGGCCATCCGCCACTTCCTTGGGCATGTAGCGCTCATCATGCTTGGCGAGCACGCTGTCGGCAACAAAGACGCCATCCGGGCCGAACGTGCCTTCGGTGATGACGCCCTGCTCTTCACGGAAAAGATCGGGCAGGATGCCGGTATAGGTGACCTTGACCGATTTGTGCGTGTCGGTGACCGAAAAGCCAACCGTCGCCCCCTGCCCGCGCTGGATCGTGCCTTTTTCAACCAATCCGCCCAGCCTGATGCGCTGACCAGGCATGACGCTGGCGGTGGTGAGGTCGGCCGGCATGTAGAAATAGGACGCCTTCTGGCCAAGCGCATAGAAGGTCAGCCCGGTGGCCGCGCCCAGGAAAGCCAGCCCGCCCGCGATCACCGACAATCGTTTCTGTTTGCGCGTCATGTCTGTCTCTACTCCGTCGCCGTCAGGCCAAGCGAGGCGGCAAAGGCGGTGAATTTTTTCGCCTCGTCACTGTCGGCTCCGAAGACGGCAATGGCACGACCGAGCGCCTCACGCGCCTGATCGACCTTGCCCAGCACGACGTAAGAACGAACAAGCCGCATCCATCCTTCCGCGTCACGCGGATTTTGTCGCAGTTTGTCGTCGAGGCCGGCGACCATGGTGTTGATCATGGCTTCCCGATCCTGCGGCGACATCGAGGATGCGGCGTCGATATCGCCGGCATCGGGCCCGTTGGTGGTGCCGCCGGAAGCGACTTCGGGGCTGCCGGATTTGGCCAGCGCCTGCTCGAATGCACCGCGCCATGGCGACTCCGGCGGCAGCTTGCCCAGCATCGCCTCCCAGGCAGTGACTGCTTCCTTGGTTCGGCCCTCCTGCGCCAGCGCCATGGCCAAGTAGAAACTGGCCTTCGCATTGGCCGGATCGAGCTTCAAGGCCGCCTCGAAGGCATCCTGTGCATCGGCCGAGACAATGCCGCCTGCCGCGCTGGCGATTGCCTCGCCAAGACCGGCCTGGCGAAC
>NZ_RZQG01000542.1:0-4155 GCF_003998635.1 Mesorhizobium sp. M7D.F.Ca.US.004.03.1.1 | reverse complement strand
CCACCAGAAAGCTGGTAGGGATACCGATCCGCCATCTGCGGCAGCTTGATGATGCCGAGCATCTCCGCGACACGGGCGTCGATATCGGCCCTGGGCATGCCGGCGACCTTCAAGCCGAAGCCTATATTCTGCGCCACGGTCAGATTTGGAAACAGCGCATAGGCCTGGAACACCATGCCGACATTGCGCTGGTTGGGCTTCAGCCTCGTAATGTCCTTGCCGCCGACGACGACGGTTCCTGCGCTCGGCTCCTCAAAGCCCGCCACCATGCGCAGCACGGTGGTCTTGCCGCAGCCGGACGGGCCGAGGAACGAGACGAATTCGCCGCGCTCGACGTCGAGATTGAAATCCTCGACCACCGTGGTGGCGCCGAAGGATTTTCGAACGTGCTGGATGGAGAGGAACGGATCGGCCATGGTGTTGTTCTTTCGATCAGTACTTTTCGATCAATTGAGGCGGTTCGCCGATCTCGGCGCGAAGCGGGACAGGATCTGGATCAGCGACATGCAGCCCCAGGTGATGGCGAAGGCGATGATGGCAAGCGCCGCCGGCTCATAGGCACGGTTGGCGCCGATATTCTGCAGATACGGGCCGAAGGCCGGCCGGTTGAGCAGGCTGGCCATGGTGAATTCTCCGATGACGATAGCGAAGGTGAGGAAGGCACCCGAGAGCACCGCGATCAGCACGTTGGGCAGGATGACACGGGTGATGATCGTCCCCCAACCAGCGCCAAGGATCTGTGCTGCTTCCGTCAAGGTACGCACGTCGATTGTGCGTAGCCCGGTGTCGACGGCGCGATACATATAGGGCAGCGCCAGTGTCGCATAGCCGATGACCAGCAAGGCATTGGTGCCTGTATCGGTCGCCAGGAACGGCAGCGGCGAATTCGACCCGTACATTCTGATGTAGCCGAAGACGATGACGATGGCAGGGATGACCAGCGGCAGCAGCGTAATAAACTCGACGATCGGCCTCAACTGTGGCAGCCGGAGCCGGATCCAGTAGGCAGCCGGCACCACGATCAGCACACCGAGAATGATGGTGAAGACGGCGGCAAGCACCGAATAGCCGAACGTCGCCTGGAAACGTGCATCGCCGAGCACGACCTTGTAGGCGTCGAAGGAGTACTCGCCACGCCGCATGCGCATGGAAAACTCCACGGTCGCAATCAGCGGAATGAAGAAATAGGCCGCGCCAAGCGCGAACACGACCCAAGCCCAGAACCTTCCCGACTTCATTTCAGCCACCTCTCGGAACGGGTCCGGAACCAGATGTAGAAGACATTGGCCAGGCCGGTGATGAAGATCATGCCGAAGGCTATGGCATAGCCGAGATGGGCATTGTGCAGCACGTCACCGCGGATCTGCGCATAGAGCAGGATCGGCACGATGTTGAGCGACGAACCGGTCAACGCATAGGCAGTGGCAATGGCGCCGAAGGCATTGGCGAACAAGAGGATGACGGTGCCGAGGAAGCTCGGCCAGATCACCGGGATGACCACCATGCGCCAGTATTGCGCCATGGTTGCACCAAGCGTTGCGGCGGCCTCGCCCCATTCCTTCTTCAGACCATCGATTGCCGGCACGATGATCACCACCATCAACGGAATCTGGAAGTAGACATAGGTCAGCGTCAGCCCCCAGAACGACAGGATGTTGAAGCCGTGTGCGTAGATGTTGAGGCCAAACAAGGTGTTCAGGATCACCGTGGCAAGGCCCAGCCTGCCGAGCGTGGCGATGAAGGCGAAGGCAAGCGGGACACCGGCAAAATTGGAAGCAACGCCGGAGAAGGTCAGCGTCGCCGAGCGTATCCACTCCGGCAGGCCACCGCGCACAATGGCGATGGCGATGGCGAGGCCCGCGAAGGCGCCGATCAGCGATGACGCGAGGCTGACCTTGATCGAAATCCAGTAGGCGGCAACGATCGACGGCTGCGCCAGTGCGGCGATATTTTCGAAGGTGAATTCACCCGCATCATTCTGGAATGCGCCCAGCATCAGATAGAGCGTGGGCAGGATCAGGAACATGATGGCGAAGATGAAGAAAGGCGCGACACCAAGCCATTGCGTCGGCAGCCGCATGCTGCGTGCCTCGGCGGGAGGCGCGGTCTTCCCGGTAACAGCGTGGTCGGACATTGAGAGATCGGTCATGCGCCGGCTACCGTCTTCGAGAGAAGGACCGGGCGGCCTCGAGGCCGCCCGGTATGGTGTGAGTTACTTGACGTTGGCGCCGACGACGGCATCCCAGTTCTTGGTGATGGCTTCCTTGGACTTACCCTGCTCGTCGAGTGTCGGGAACACGGCGGACGCATAGGCTTCGGCCGGCGGCAGCTTGGCCAGCACGTCGGCCGGGATCTTGCCGTTCTTGGCGAGATCGTTGAAGCGGATCGGGTGGCAATAGCCTTTCAGCCAGCCGATCTGGCCTTCGTCCGAGTAGAGGTATTCGAGCCAGAGCTTGGCTGCATTCGGATGCGGCGCGTAAGCGCTGATCGCCTGCACGTAGACACCGGCGACAACACCGGTCTTCGGCACGACGACGTCAACGGGCGGGTTGCCCTTCAGCGTGTCGCGGCCAGCAAGCGCATTGTAGTCCCAGGTGATCAGGATCGGGGTCTGGCCCTGGGCGAGCGTGGCTGCCTTGCCGATGACCGGCACGAAATTGCCGGCGGCATTGAGCTTCTTGAAGAAGTCGAGGCCAGCGGTGCCGGCAGCCTCACCAGCGGCGGCGCCCGTCGACAGGCCGGCGGCATAAACACCCTGGATGGCCTGGTTCGAAGCGCGCGGGTCACCGGCGAGTGCGACCGTGTTGGCGAATTCCGGCTTCAGAAGATCGGCCCAGTCGGCCGGAGCTTCCTTGACGATGTCCTTGTTAACCTGGAAGGACAACACGCCGTAATAGTCACCGGTCCAGTAGCCTTCCGCGTCCTTGGCGCTGTCGGGGATCGTGTCCCAGGTCGACACCTTGTAGGGCTGGATCAGGCCATCCTTCTTGGCGGTCGGGCCGAAGGACAGTCCGACGTCGATGACGTCAGGCGCCTGCGGGCCCTTGTTGTCCTTGTTGGCCTTGATCGCCTCGACCTCGTCGCCGGAGCCGGCATCGGGGTTGAGTTCGTTGACGGTGATTTCCGGATATTTCGCCTTGAAGCCGGCGATAACGTCGCCGTAGCCGCACCAGTCATGCGGCAATGCGATGGTCGTGAGCTGGCCTTCCGCCTTGGCGGCCTTGACGAGATCGTCCAGCGACGCCGCGGACGAAATCACCGACGACACCATCAGTGTCGCGGCCGAAAGGGAAAGCACTTTCCCCGTGAATTTGAACATGTGTTCTCTCCGTTGAACTGACGCCGTTGGACGCCTGCGATGCGGTATCGTTTTCATGTGACAGACAGATGAAAGCTTTGTGAAACCGACTGCTCGCAGTGTGAAAAAGTAAACTCTTTTTAACCGGTTGTAGCAATCGCTTCGCGATTCTTTTTCCGGCTAACTAGTTTGTGCCTTGCCCGTCACCCCTCCCCTTGTTCCTGTAGCCCCTTTTCAGATCAATTCCCTGCGCGGAAAACGCCTCAGATCGTGCCGGCGATGGCGTTTTCGAGCAAGGTCAGCGCCGCCTTCTTGGTCAGCTTGACGGGGTTGCCGCCAGCGGTCGGATCGACCACCGCCATGTCGGCGATCAGCGCCTTGCGCTTCTTGTCCATGTCGAGCCCCTTGATCAGGCCCGGCAGCGCGTGCGGCACCTTCAATTCCTTGCGCAGCTTGATAATTGCCTTGGCGAACCCGTCGAAGCCGCCCTTGATGCCGCAATAAGCGGCGAGCCGGGCAATACGCTCCTCGATGGAGTCACGGTTGAAGGCAAGCACGTAGGGCATGAACACCGCATTGGTCATGCCGTGATGGGTGTCGTAGAGCGCACCGACCGGATGCGACAGCGAATGGATGGCGCCGAGCCCCTTCTGGAAGGCGGCGGCGCCCATCGCGGCGGCACTCATCATATGGGCGCGCGCGACGAGATCCTTGCCGTTGGCATAGGCCTTCGGCAGGTTTTCGAAGACCAGCCTCACACCTTCGACAGCGATGCCGTCGGCCATCGGATGATAGCCCGGCGCGCAATAGGCTTCGAGACAGTGGGCGAGCGCATCCATGCCGGTGCCGGCGGTGAT
>NZ_RZQG01000541.1:0-4167 GCF_003998635.1 Mesorhizobium sp. M7D.F.Ca.US.004.03.1.1 | reverse complement strand
GTGCTGATGGCCCTGCTGGTCGCGATCTGGCGCGAATGGCTACGCGAGGTGGAGCTGACCGACGAAATCGTCCCGGGCTCGCCAGTCGAAATCGAAGCCGGCCCGCAAATCGAGGTCCTGCCGGAACCTGACGTGGCGAAGAAAGCCAGCGCCTGATCTCGAAAGCCGGCCTGCGCTACACCGGATGATGCACCGCAAGGTCGGCACGGCGCTTGCGCCCTTCATGCAGTTGCCACAGCGAATGCGCAATCAGCGTGACGATCAGGATCGCGCCGCCGATCAGGCTGTTGCGCGACGGCGTCTCGGCAAAGATCATCCATACCCAGACCGGCGCCAGAACCGTTTCCAGGAGATAGAACATCGCCACCTCGGGACCTGAGATGTATTTCGGCCCGTTGGCGAGGCAGAAGAACGCTATCGGCATGATGACGGCGCCGTTGAGGATGATCCACCATGGCGCCTCCACCTGAAAGCCGGTCTTCGAAACCATGAAGGCGGCGACGGCAAAAGGCAGCACCACCCCGATCAGCGCGGTGAAGCCCATATCCTTGCCGCTCGCCCGCGAGATGGTGATGGCGCAGGCGACGCACAGGGCCGAGCACAAGGCCATGATGTCGCCGAACAGATATCCGTTGCCGATGGAGTCGCCGACGATGATGGCAATCCCAACGATCATCAATGCCAGCGCCACCAGAGTCAGAGGTCGTGGCCGCTCCTTCAGGAACAGCCAGGAAAGCAGCGCCGAGAACATGGTGGTGAAGGCGAGGATGAAGACGAGGTCGGCGGTCGAGGTGTTGTAGACGGCGGTAATGAAGGCGATCGAGCCAAGCCCGTAGAGCGTTGCTACCGCAAGTCCCAGCCGTCCGGGAACGAGCTGTGGCGCCCTGTCGCTCAACGAGCGCCACACCGTCCAAATGACAAGCCCGGCAAGAACGGTGCAGCCGGTGCGCAGCAGCAAGATCGTCCACGCCTCGCCATGGGCGAGCCGGATCAGCGGGATGTCTACGGTCAGCGTCAGTCCGCCAAATGCGGTGAGCAGAAGTCCTTTGGTGTGAGCATCGTGAGACGACATGCAGCGGCTTTCGCAATGAATTCGGGAGAGGACGGCGGATCGGCGCAATCGCACACTCTCCGCCAACCAGCGGAAAGACCGGCATCATCTCAGTTGAAAATGTTTAGGCCCGGACTTGGGAAAGAGTAATTAGCGTGTGACCGCTTCGTTGGTGTAGCGCTCCCAGCCTTTCGGGCCGAGATGCTCCTGCGGCATGAAGCGCATCTTATAATTCATCTTGCGCGAGCCGTTGACCCAGTAGCCGAGGTAGACATGGGGCAGGCCCATCGCCCTGGCGCGGGCGATGTGGTCGAGGATCATGAACGTGCCGAGCGAACGCTCCTCGAAATCGGGATTGAAGTAGGAATAGACCATCGACAGGCCGTCGGCCATCTTGTCGGTGAGCGCCACCGCGATCAGCTCGCCCTGTCCCTTGCCGGTGATGAAGGTGTCGGGCCCGCGCCGCCGATACTCGATCACCTTGGTGTCGACATGGGTGTCCTCGACCATCATCGCATAGTCGAGCACCGTCATGTCGGACATGCCGCCACGGCGGTGGCGGGCATCGAGGTAGCTGCGGAACAGGGAATATTGTTCGGTCGAGGGCTCGGCATTGTGCATATGGCCGACGAGGTCGGAATTGTGCTGCAACACGCGCTTCATGTTGCGGCTGGCGACGAATTCCTGGGCCAGGATGCGTACCGAAACGCAGGCGCGGCATGTCTCGCATGCCGGCCTGTAGGCGATGTTCTGCGAACGCCGGAAGCCGCCTTGCGTCAACAGGTCGTTCATCTCCGCCGCCTTGTCGCCGACCAGGTGCGTGAACACCTTGCGCTCGAATTGGCCGTCGAGATAGGGACACGGCGACGGCGCGGTCAGGAAGAACTGCGGCGACTGGGTCGGATGCTGCGTCATCGAGCCTTGAAAACACTCCTTCGAATCGCTCTACCTTTGGCGCGGACGGCGAAAAATTCAACAGGATTGTGGAGACGTGGTCGACTCGACGCCTTCATATTTGCGCTCAATCGGTTGCGACTGCTCTTCAGAGGGCCGTTTCAGCGGTCGGTGCGGCTGACGACCGTGCCAAGCAAAAGGTCGTGCAAGGTGCGCTTGCGGTCGGAAAACAGTGTCACCAGCAGGACCAGCGGCGACAGGATGACGTTGCCGGCCCAGAACAGCACCGAATGGACGACCGCGGTGAGGCCGTCGATCGGCCTGCCGTCAAGCCGGTCGAGGCGGATGCCCATCATCTTCATGCCCGTGGTGGCCTGGTCGGTGCTGCCCAGCGTGTTCCAGATATAGAGGATGGCGACGGCCGGCACCAGGACGCCGAACAGCATCCAGCCAAGGCCGAGGGTCAAAAGCCCGAGGAAGAACACCAATATGGCAAACGGAATGGTGAGCAGCGCGACGATGACATAGTCGATCACGAAGGCCAGGATGCGCTTCGTGCGCACGCCGTCATAGGCCCTGACATCGTCAAGCCTGCTGGTGATGATTTCGCCGTCGAGAACGCGCGCGTTCATGTCATTTCCTCGTAACAGGGGCCCTACATAGGGTGCGGGCCGCTCAACAATGAAATGGTGAGGGCCCGTCGCGGAATCAAGATCGGGCTTTTTGCGGCGCACGAACTCAAACAGCGTGAGATGCAATCTGAACCGGTTGAATTTGCGACGCGGATGGCATTAGCTTGCTGCGGCGCAACAAAGCGCTCAGGGGTAGGGGACGGGGCAAGATGGACTACGACATGCTGGTCATCGGCAGCGGCCCTTCCGGTCGCCGTGCCGCGGTGCAGTCGGCCAAGCTCGGCAAATCGGTGCTGGTGGTCGACCGCGGCCGGCGTCTAGGCGGTGTCTCCGTGCATACCGGCACCATCCCGTCGAAAACGCTGCGCGAAACCGTGCTCAACCTCTCGGGCTGGCGCGAGCGCGGTTTCTACGGGCGCGGCTACCGGGTCAAGCAGGATATCTCGGTCGGCGATCTGGTCGAGCGCCTGCACAAGACGCTCGATCACGAGGTCGAGGTGTTGCAACATCAGTTCATGCGCAACACGGTCAAGAGCGCTCGCGCTGCGGTCAAATTTCTCGGCCCCAACAAGGTCAGCCTGACCACCGATACCGGCGATTACAGCGAGGTTGGTTTTGCCAATGCGCTGATCGCGGTCGGCACCAGGCCGCACCGGCCGCGCGACGTGCCTTTCGACAAGACCCGTGTCTTCGACAGCGACGAGATGCTGGAGCTCGATCGCTTGCCGCGCACGCTGACGGTGATCGGCGCCGGCGTCATCGGCGTCGAATATGCGACGATCTTTTCCGCGCTCGACGTGCCGGTAACCTTGGTCGAGCCGCGCAACTCCATCCTCGATTTCGTCGACCGCGAGATCGTCGACGATTTCATCCACCAGATGCGCGATCGTGGCATGACCATCCGGCTGGGCAGCGCGGTGAAGGAAATACGGTCCAAGCCGGACGCTGCCGAGGTGGAACTGGCCGATGGCCGCACCATTCGTTCCGAGGTCGTCCTCTACGCCGCCGGCCGCACCGGCAATGTCGGCAGCCTGGGCCTGGATGTCGTCGGCATCGACGCCGACACCAGAGGGCGTATCAAAGTCGATCCGCAATCCTTCCAGACCAGCGTCCCCAACATCTATGCCGCCGGCGATGTCATCGGCTTTCCGAGCCTGGCCTCGACTTCGATGGAGCAGGGCAGGGTGGCGGCCTGCCATGCTTTCGGCGTGCCCTTGCCGCCACCGCCGGAAACCTTTCCCTATGGCATCTACGCGGTGCCGGAAATCTCGACGGTCGGCCAGTCCGAGGAACAGGTGCGCGAGAGCGGTGCGGCCTATGAGGTCGGCGTGGCGCGTTTCCGCGAGACCTCGCGCGGCCACATCATGGGCGTCAACACCGGCTTCCTGAAGCTCTTGTTCTCGATCGAAACGCGCCGCCTGCTCGGCGCGCACATCATCGGCGAGGGCGCTACCGAGCTCATCCACATCGGCCAGGCGGTGATCAACCTCGGCGGCACTGTCGACTTCTTCGTCAACAACACCTTCAACTATCCGACGCTCGCCGAGGCCTACAAGATCGCCGGGCTGGATGCCTGGAACAGGATGGGGC
>NZ_RZQG01000540.1:0-4168 GCF_003998635.1 Mesorhizobium sp. M7D.F.Ca.US.004.03.1.1 | reverse complement strand
GTCTACGATCCTGAAGAAGCTGTCCGCATCTCCGAAGGAAAGCCAACTCGCCAGAGCTCTACGCGAACTCGGTCGGATCGAGCGATCGCTCTTCATGATCGAATGGTACTCAAGCCCGGCACTGCGGCGAAGGTGCCAAGCTGGCCTCAACAAGGGCGAGGCCGCGCATAAGCTGAAGCGCGCCGTCTTTTTCCACGAGCGTGGTGAAATCCGTGACCGATCATTCGAAAGCCAGGCGTTCCGCGCCTCCGGCCTCAACCTCGTCGTTAGCGCGATCGTGCATTGGAACACGGTCTATATCGAACGGGCCGTCACCCACCTGCGCAAAATGCATCGCGAGATCCCGGACCATCTGCTCAAGCACGTCTCGCCGCTGAGCTGGGAACACATCAATCTGACCGGCATCTACACCTGGGATGCAGAACATCAGATGCCTGAAGGCTTCCGGTCGCTCAGACTTCCGGCTCGGTTACGCCACGCCGCATGACGTTCACGCTCGGTTCGACCTTAGCGTGTCGCTGGGAACAGTTTTTGTTCCGACCCCAACATTGGCAGGAGCATGCCGACGCATGGCGGCAGGGCTTCGATAGTGTCCCGATGGACGATGGCGTCAAGGTCAAGCCGGTCAGCGATCAAATGGAAGCCGAAGTTGACGAAGCTGCCGTCGATGAACCGCCAGTACCTAACGACTGATGATCCAAGCTATCATGTTATCGTCGGGCTCTCCGTCGGCCATCGCCCGATAGAGCTTCCTAGCTTGTTCAGGCCAATGCTGCTCACCGATTTTCAATTCGGTCACTGACTTCCTGAAAGCCTCGCGCAGAATATCAAATTCAAATGCCGAAGGGCCGGCACCCTCACCATCTGCCATGGCAGAAGTCCTCAACAGTTAACGCCGCAAAAAGCCCCGTGTCCCGTCGCAATTCATACCGCCACCGGTGACGGCGACAACAGAAATTTTTTGTACCCTTTTTACCAAGCGCTGCCGCGAAAATTTTCTTGGGAACCTTTTTTCAGGTCGACGCTTTTTTTTGGCCCGTCAGACCAGAGGAGGCTGTCATTGAAACGTCGAAGGGTTGACCGGGAAAAGTTCGATAGGGCGGACCGCGAATGCAGGCTGGTGCTGGAGGCGGAACGACACGCCAGAGAGGCAAAAACGGCGCGATTAAGGGAGCAGCGGCTAAACGGCAAGCATGCACGGGAACATAATCCGGCAGCCGAAATTAAGCCTCGATAAGCACGCGGCATCAACTTCCTCGACAAATGGATGGCTGAACAGCTGCCCGAAACCGCGACCGATGATCCGATCGTCATCAGCGACCTTGCGGACAAGGTCCTGAGAGCTGCCAACAAGGCGGGCATCGCCACCAGCGAAATCAGCGAAGAAGTGCCCAGCGTGTTCGAGGTCATAGCCGAAGCCTTTGACCATCGCGAGGGCGGCACGCCTTGACCCTCAATGTGCTATGATTCGCCATTGACAAGAAAGCCAAGCATAAAGCTAAGCAGGCGATTGAAGTGCCACTAGAGGGCGCGCTCGAAGCGGAAGCCGCCTACTATGCCCGCAAGGTCGGCGTCACTACAGACGAAGCCGCCAAGATGATCCGGGAAGCCCACGCGCCGAAGCTGTCTATAGTCGGCAAGGGAAAGGAGAAGCTCGGAACAGCTTGACTCGTCCCCGAAGCGTTCCCATTTTGGTCTTCCGCAACGACAGGTTGATGATCTCATGTGTGGACGCGTTTTCGTCAAAACAACAATCCCTGACATGGTACGCCGTTTCGAGTTTGCCCATCCTGGCGACGTCGAGCGCATGGGCAACGGCTTTCCCATCTGGAATGGCGCGCCGAGCCTGAACTATCCGATTATGATCCGCGAGGAACTCTCCATCTCCGTGGCCGGTTTCGTGTCGGCAAGGTGGGGTCTTGTCCCCGGCTGGGCGCGTGACGGGAGCGGACGCCCGCCGCCCGTGAACGCACGCTGCGAGACCATCGCGACCAATGGCATGTTCCGCGAAGCCTATGCCTCGCGCCGCTGCCTAGTGCCGGTGGACGGTTATTTCGAGTGGCAGAAGCTAGATTTCTTGGGCAAGAGGAAACAACCCTATGCGATCGCGATGAAGGATGACGAGCCCTTCGCCATGGCCGGCATCTGGGAAGAGTATGCCGACAAGATCACGGGCGAACTGATCCGCACCTTCGCAATCGTCACCTGCGAGCCGAACGAGATGATGGCAACCATCCATGACCGGATGCCGGTGATCCTGGCGCCGACCGATTACATGCGCTGGCTCGGACCGGAGGCCGATCCTCGCGATCTGATGAAGCCATTCCCGTCCGAACTCATGAAGATGTGGCCTATCGGCAGCAAGGTCGGCAGCCCTCGTAACAACACGCCTGACATCATCGACGAGATCGGCCGGCCCGATATCATCGATGTGAGGGCCACGGCCCCAACGATCTTTTTGACGTCTGACGTGAGAAGAGATCATGCCCGCTGATCGATTGAAGGTCCGTGACGCCCCGGCGAGCGGTTATGAGGTTCTGCAGGGTGGCGAAGTGATCGGGTCTTTCCCTACCATCGTCGAGCCAGTTCGGCTTGTTCGGGATCGTGATGCGCGGCTCTGACGCTCCTCACGACTTCGAACCGTCGTTCCTCGGCTCAAGCGTGGCAGACTTCTCGGCGAAAAGAACGGTCCGAACCCAGGCAAATGGTTCTGGTCGATCAGCACTAAAGACAAGCGGTGGCGTGTCTATGGCGGCCAGCGAGGAAGGTATTCAGGCAAGCAGAGTGGAGCCCGCCCCATGTTGTAGCGGAGAGCTAGCTGCTTCATTGTCACAGTTCCTGTGAACAGCCCGCCATCTTGAGCTGATGGCTGACGCCCGTGCGAGTCCGATGACATCGTTTGAGCGGCATGGCGGGCTGCCGAAGACTGCCCCTTCCCGGGAGATCGACAACCCCTGATGACACGGGCGGCCCCGGATAGGCCACCTCGCTCAGTCTCACATTTACGGCCGCGAATTTCCAATGGGATTTAGGAATAGTTGCGTCAGTAATAGATCGAACGTGCAACACGGTAGGCTTGGAGGAATAGCTGCTTTTCCCGAGCCGTCTTGCCGTCCGGAGTCGCCCAAAGCCGCCGCGCGGCAACGCACTGTTAGGTAGTCTCTGCCATTCCTGCAAATTACAATCGGGCCTGCTTACAATCGTGGTTGCGCCTTTAGAGCACATCTTTCGCCACCCAATATGCGGTCTGCAAAGGCCGAAACCGTAAACTGAGTGATCGGGGCTGTGGTTGACTGCGATTTTGCGCATCATTTTCGTTTGCTCCCTCAGCTCAACACAGAAGGCTTGGCCTCATCCGCCGTTCAACCAAGGGCTGAAAATTGGGGAATGTGAATCTGGATATCCTGTTCGAGATGATGATCGTGCGGAAGTTCAAGCCTGCTGCGGAGGAGTTGGCGATCTCCCGGCATTCAGCTTGCCCGCCTCGCGGCCGCCCTTCCGCACCCTTGCGAATGTCCACCGGCTCCATGACCTTAACAGACCCGTCGCGCACATGGCATTGTCTTCCGCGCACCGATCACCGCCGCAACGGTCTTAGGCGTCGTCTCCTCGGCCTACCCGCATGGCTATGGCTGCTCGGTGGGGTCCGCGAGGCAGGGTGGCGACGACGACTGCCGGCCGAAGACTCTGCGGCTTTCTGCCAAGGGTGCACATGCTGCCATCAAGCCGAAGCATTGCTCCCGCCTCGTGGTTTAAATGCGCGGTCCTCCTTGGCAAATGTAAAATGTGAGGCCGACGCATGAGGGTTCTCGCGATCGCCCAGCGTCGCGCCAGCAGTGCGCCTTACTGTCGAATTTCATACTTGCTGCGGGGGCTAATTCATCCATTGCTTATCAACAAAAGCTCGGAGTTTGCCCGTCACTCAAGTGTAAGTTCGGAAATCCGAGGGGAAAGGAGCACTCTAACAGACACAGTGGCTCCACGCGTGCGTGAACGCCGCGGGAAACGTCGAGGGCGGTGACAAGAGAACTTCACAGCAGATAGATCTTCGCCGCCTTCATTTGGATCGAACGTAATGCCCTCGATCGTCCCGCGTCGCGCGAGCATTCCCACTTCCGCAAAATCATGCTTCCCCCGCGGCGGGCGTCTGGAACACCGCGGGGAAAGT
>NZ_RZQG01000053.1:0-15028 GCF_003998635.1 Mesorhizobium sp. M7D.F.Ca.US.004.03.1.1 | reverse complement strand
TCATGAACCTGCGCGCCGGCGCGCGCAGCCACACGCCGGTCTCCTCCCTCATTGCCTTTTCAGTCGCGGTCATGGTCGGCAGCGAACCTGTTGCCGGAACCGATCGGGTGACCGGTTTCCTCGACCGGATCGATCCGGAACAAGCGTGAGTCATCGTCGCGATAGGGCAGGCGGATATGCCCCGCCAGTGTGAAAAATTGAGTCTTTCCAACTTGTATATGCATGTATGTATTTTAGCCTTGACATCCGCTCCCGCTGACGCTGAAATATCCTCGCACTTCACCATGAAGTGGCAGGTAAGACGCCGAGGCACAGTGCCGCAAGAGCAGAAACCCGCAGTCTCACCAGACCGGCTACCTGGGTTAGAAAAAGCGGTCTGATCATCAAGGGGAACAAAGATGATGCGTAACCTAACAGGACAATTTCGCGCGCTTGTGATGGCCGCCGCCATCGGGCTCGCCGCTGCCCCGGCAGCCTACGCGGCCGATACGGCCATTCCCACCACGCCCGAGACGGGATCGTTCAAGATCGGCATCGAACCCTGGCTTGGCTATGGCCAGTGGCATGTCGCTGAGGCCAAGGGCCTGTTCAAGACAAACGGGCTGACGGACGTCCAGATCGTCAACTTCGCCGAGGACAAGGACATCAATGCAGCCCTTGCAAGCGGCCAGCTCGACGCCGCCAACATCGCCACCCACACGGCGATGGGCATGGTGGCGGCCGGCCTGCCGGTGAAGATCGTGCTGCTGCTCGACGTCTCCATGACCGCCGACGCCATCATCGCCGGCAAGGACGTCACCTCCATCGCGGACCTCAAGGGCAAGCAGGTGGCCTTCGAGGAAGGCACGACGAGCGACATCCTGCTCAAATACGCGCTCGCCAGGAACGGCATGTCGATCGACGACGTGAAGCCGGTTCCGATGCCGGCCTCCGACGCCGGCAGCGCCTTGATCGCCGGCCAGGTGCCGGTCGCGGTGACCTATGAACCGTACCTCACCGTCGCCATGGCGCAGAACAAGGATCTCAAGCTGCTGTTCACCGCCGGCGAGGATCCCGGCCTGATCAGCGACGTGCTGGTGGTGCGTGACGAGGTGATCAAGTCGCGACCCGGCCAGGTGCTGGCCATGATCAAGAGCTGGGACGCAGCGCTCAAGGACTACAATGCCGACACGCCCGGTGGGCGCGCCATCATCGCCAAGGCTGTCGGTTCGGACGTCAAGGACCTCAACACCGCCTTTGACGGCGTGCGCTACTACTCACTCGCCGAAAACAAGACGGCGCTGACAGGCGACTTCACCACCAAGACCTTCGCCGATGTCGAAGCCGCCGCCAAGAACGCCAAGCTGCTGCAGGCCGATGTGACGCCGGAGCAGATGATCGACCCGTCCTTCGTCAAGGCGGCGGAATGACCAAGGCCGGATCGCGGTGGTGACACAGATGTCCGGGGAGCATCCCACGGAAACAGGCTCGGCGCACTCCGCGCCAGGCCTCATCGCGAAGCCGGTGAGGCGCCGCCGATCCTCCGGGATCGGCGTGCCCATCGCCAGGTCGCGCTTCCTGATCATCGCGGTTTCTGTCTTTGTCGGGCTTGGCCTTGCCTGGTGGGCGGCGACCGGACTGGGGTTGGTAAAGCCGATCTTCCTGCCGTCGCCGGGCAGCGTCGCGACGCAGATCGCCAAGCTCGCGACCGACGGCACGTTGTGGCTGGACCTCAAAGCCTCGATGTATCGCATTTCCATCGGCTTCCTCATCGCCTCGGCACTGTCGATACCGATTGGCGTGCTGATCGGCAGTTTCCGCTCCTGGGAAGCGGCCATCGAGCCGCTGGTGGATTTCATCCGCTACATGCCGGTCGTCGCTTTCGTGCCGCTTTCCATCCTGTGGGCGGGCACCGGCGATTCGCAGAAGTTCCTGATCATCTTCATCGGCACCTTCTTCCAGCAGGTGCTGATGATCATGGACAATGTGAAACGGGTTCCCGCCGATTTCATCGGCCTTGGGCGCACGCTTGGCCTGCCGGATCGCAAGATCCTGACGCGCATCGTCGTGCCCAGCGCCTTGCCGGGTATCTGGGATACGCTGCGCATCAGCCTGGGCTGGGCATGGACCTGGCTGGTGCTGGCCGAACTTGTCGCCGCGACATCGGGGCTCGGTTATCGCATCACCGTGTCGCAGCGCTATTTCCAGACCAACACCATCATCGGCTACATCCTGCTGCTTGGCCTGCTCGGCCTCATCACCGACCAGGTGATGAAGGCGCTGGAAAAGGTGCTGTTCAAGCAAGAGGGCCGCTCGCAATGAGGTCCAGCCGATGAGCCCTCCCAAATTGCGGATCGCCGGCCTGCACAAGAGTTTCGGCACCGGCGAGCGGCGCACGGAAGTGCTGCGCGACATCAACCTGGATCTTGCCGACAACGAGTTTGTCTCCCTGGTCGGCACGTCAGGTTGCGGCAAGAGCACGCTGCTGTCGATCGTGGCCGGACTGCAGGACTTCGACGCCGGCGATCTCAGCATCGATGACGCGCCGATCCTGCAGCCGGGCCTCGACCGTGGCGTCGTCTTCCAGTCCTACACGCTGCTTCCCTGGCTGACGGCGCGGCAGAACATCGAGTTTGCCCTCAAGGCCGCCGGTTACGATCGCCCGACCTGCCGCAGGATCGCGCTGGAGCATCTCGAACTCGTCAAGCTGTCCGACTGCGCCGACCGCTATCCGGCCGAACTCTCGGGCGGCATGAAACAGCGCGTCGCCATCGCGCGTGCGCTTTCCTATCGGCCCAAGATGCTGTTGATGGACGAGCCCTTCGGCGCCCTCGATGCCTTGACCCGGCATCAAATGCAGGAACTTCTGACCCAGATCTGGGAGGAACACAGGTTGACCGTCCTGTTTGTCACCCATGACGTGGAGGAGGCCGTCTATCTGTCGGACCGCATCGTTGTCATGGGCATCGGCCCGGGACGCATCACGCAGACCTTCAACGTCGATATCGAGCGCCCGCGCCGCGAAGAGGTGATGGAAAGCCCTGCATTCATGGATCTGCAACGCGGCGTGCACAAGGCCATCCGCGAGGGTTCAAAACGCCCCGAAATGGCCTAGGCGCCTGCGGTCGTTTGCAGGCCCAATCACGTCGCCTTGCCGACCGACGCGTCCAGTTGCAGCTCGCCTTCCGAAATATCGTCGAACGAGGCGTAGTTCATATTGTAGAGGCGGGCGTAGAGGCCTTTTCTTGCCATCAGCTGTTCATGGTTGCCGCTTTCGACGATCTCGCCGTTCTGCAAGACGATGATGCGGTCGGCGCCGCGGATGGTGGCTAGGCGGTGGGCGATGACCAGCCCGGTACGGCCTTCCAGCAGGGTGATCAGTGCCTTCTGGATCAGCATCTCGGTGTAGGAATCGATGCTGGCGGTGGCTTCGTCGAGCACGAGGATCTTTGCATCCGCCACCAATGCGCGCGCAAAACTGATCAGCTGGCGCTGGCCGAGCGAGAGGTTGCCGCCGCGCTGCTCGAGTTCGGTGTCGTAGCCGTCGGGCAGGTTCTCGATGAAGTCGTGCGCGCCGACGGCCTGTGCGGCGCGGACCACCTCTTCGCGGCTGGCTGATGTCTTGTGGTAGCGGATGTTTTCCAGCACCGAGCCGGAAAACAGGAACGGCTCTTGCAGCACCATGGCGACCTGATCGCCGAGCGAATCCTGGGTCAGGTCACGCACATCATGGCCGCCGACCAGGACCTCACCCGACCAGACATCGTAGAAGCGGTGCACCAGCGCCATTGAGCTCGACTTGCCCGATCCTGTCGGGCCGACCAGGGCCACGGTCTCGCCCGGATTGACGCGAAACGAGATGTTCTTCAGCACCGGCTGGTTCGGCCTATAGCCGAAGGTGACGTTCCTGAACTCGACCGAGCCGTCCATATCGCGCGACAACGCGATAGCACCTTGCCTGTCGCTGACGTCCACCGGCACGTCGAGCACTTCGGAGATGCGCTGGCCGGAAGCCATGGCGCGTTGCATGACGCTGTACTGCATGGTGAGCGAGCGGATCGGGTCGAAGAAGCGCTGGATGTAGAACAGAAACGCCACCATGACGCCGATGTCGAGGCTGTGCGACAGCACCATCGAACCGCCGACGACGATGACCGTCGCCATGGCGATGCCGGTCAGCGTGTCGACGATCGGCACCATTACCTGCGCGTATTTCGCCGAGGTCAGATGGGCATTGAGATTGGCCAGAACCTTCTCGTCGTAGAGGTCGAAATTGACGTGCTGGCGTTCCAGGCTCTGCACCGTGCGCACGCCATGGATGCCTTCGGCCAGCGCGCCGTTGGCGATCGAATTGGTCTCGTGCGCGGCCATGAAGGCGACCTTGGCGCGCGGCAGCCAGAACAGGCGCACGATGAACAGCACCGGCATGGTCGACAGCGTCAGCAAGCCGAGCCGGAAATCGAGCCAGAGCAGGACGCTAACGATGCCGAACAACAGCACGATGTCGCCCACCGACATGACCGACGTCTCGAGGAACTCCTGCATCGAATTGACGTCGCCCTGCAGGCGCGACATCAGCCGGCCGACCTCGGTCTTGTCCATGAAGCTCAGCGAGACACGCTGCAGATGGCTGAACATGGCGCGGCGCAGGTCGGACAGCACGTTTTCGGCCACCTTGCCGACGACGCTTTCCTGCACGTAGCTGGCGGCATAGTTGATGAGGATGATCACGGCGAAAGCGCCGGTCGCGGCGATCATCACCGACTGGTCGAGCCTGCCCGCCGTCATGCCGTGGTCGATGGCGTAGCGGATGACCAGCGGGATCGCCAATTGCGTCAGCGTGAACACCAGCACGGCGGCGACCGAGATGAAAATCCGGCTCTGATACGGCTTCACGAAGCTCCAGATGCGCCTGACGATGCGCGGATCGTAGGCCTTGCCGAAAACCTCTTCCTCGTCGCGATGCGAGCCGACGACAGCCTTGGTCGGCCGGCCGCTGGTGTCTTCCTTGTCGTCGTCGCTCTGTGTCGACATCATGCGGCTCCCATGGCCGCAGGCCGGTCGTCTTCCGGTCGCAGCTGCAGGTCGTACAGCGCGCGATAGCGTCCACCCAGCGCCAGCAACTCCTCATGCGTGCCGCGTTCGACGATCCGGCCGCCCTCGACGAACAGGATCTGGTCGGCATGCATCAGCGAACTCAGCCGGTGCGAGATGATCAGCGTGACGCGATCCTTGGCGAAGCGCTTCATGGCCGCCCGGATGCGCTGCTCGGTGCCGGCGTCGATGGCCGCGGTCGAATCGTCGAAGACCAGCACCGATGGCCGTAGCATCAGGCTGCGAGCGATGGTCAGGCGCTGCCGCTGGCCGCCGGAAAGCGAGGCGCCGCGTTCGCCGACGACCGTGGTGTAACCCGCCGGGAGCCCGATGATGTAGTTGTGCAGCTGGGCGTACTCGGCGGCCTGTCCGATGCGGGTCTCGCGCGCCCAGGGATTGCCGTAGGCGATGTTGTTCTCGATCGAGGTGGTGAACAGGAACGCGTCCTGCTGCACGACGCCGACGGCCTTGCGCAGCGATTGCAGCGTCACCTCGCGGATGTCCTGGCCGTCAATGGTGATCTTGCCCGAGGTGACGTCGTAGAAGCGCGGGATCAGGTGCGCGATGGTCGACTTGCCGCTGCCCGGCGGGCCGACAAGGCCGATGGTCTCGCCGGACCTCGCCTCGAAGGAGATGCCGGACAGCGTCGGGCGGTCGCCCGCGCCCTCATAGCGGAAGCCGACATTGTCGAAGCGCAGCACGCCGTCGGCGACGACGAGGTCCTTGGCGCCGGGCGCGTCCTCGATGTCTAGCTCGGCATCGAGCAGTTCGAACAGGCGGGTGCCGCAGGTCGAGGCGCGCGCGAAGGAATTGACCATCAGGCCGAGCTGGCGCACCGGCATCTGCAGGATGGTCATGAAGGTGAGGAACTGGGCCAGCGTGCCGACGCTGATCTGGCCTGCGATCACCTTCTGGCCGCCGAACCAGAGCACCAGGCCCATGGCGGCCAGGAACGAGAAGTTCATGGCGCTGGTGTTCGAGACGCGGATGTCGACGCGCTGATTGGCAAGCTCCAGCGCCGACAGCTTGGCGCGGTCGAATTTTTCCAGCTCATGCCGCTGTGCCGCGAAGGCCCGCACGACGCGGATGCCGCCGAGATTCTCATCCATCACCCGGCTCAGCACCGAGAGGCGCTCCTGCAAAGTCAGCCAGGTGCTGCGCAACGCCAGCTGGGTGACCGAGGACCGCCAGGCGACGAACGGCACAAAACTTAGGCTGAGCAGCCCGAGCACGAGATCGGTGCTGATCAGGAGATAGGCGCCGACGCCGATCAGCACGCCGAGCAGCACGACGCGCAGGATGCCGGTGGAAAAGAACATGCGCACGCCGTCGAGATCGAGCAGGCCGAGCGTGATGAGATCGCCGGTATGGACCCTGTCGTGGTAGGCGAAGCTCAGGCGCTGGATCTTCTCATAGAAAGCCAGGCGCAGTTCATAGCCGGTGCGGTGGCCGACGGCCTCGCCATAGTAGTTCTGCGCCATGGTGAAGAGGCCGCGCAGGATGCTGACGACGAGCAGCGTCAGCGCCGTGTTCCACAGCGCTTGTTCCGCGGCAGCACCGGCGCCCGCGGCCATCACGCCCTGCGCCTGGTCGATGGCGCGTCCCAGCAGGCGCGGGATGAAAAGCTGCAGCGTCGCCGCGATGAAGGTCGAGACGATGGTGATGGCGACCTGCCAGGGATGGCGCAGCGTCATGCGCACGATGCGGAGCAAGGTGCTGAGGCCCTTGCCCCAGGAGGCTTCCGCCACATGGGCAAACGATTTGCCGCGCTCCGGCGCGCCGCCGATTGCTTGCGTGTTCAAGGAAAATATCCAAGCCAATCCGGGCGTTAGCCCGGACTAATAAAGCAGACTCAATTCAGATGGGGCGATGTTACGCGTGTCCGAGTTGACCCTTCAAGAGCCAATTCTGACATCGCACTGTACCTGAACGGAAAGATGCTGCTCTGCGGACCTTCGGACTGCTGTCGAGCCGCTCAAAAACCCTGGCCGTGCCGCCAGCACGCGATCCGGTGGCCGGCCGCAACCTCTGTGGCCGGCGGTTCCGCCTTTCGGCAGTCGGGCAGAACCAGGGGGCAGCGGTCGGCAAAGGAGCATCCCGTGTTCGGGCTGTCGGCTGCCTCGATCTCGGCTGGAGCGAATGGTTTCGGCTCGGCCGCATCGGAGGACGCGGCCAGCAGCAGGGCCGTATAGGGGTGATTGGGGCCTTGGAAAATCTGGTCGGAGGAACCGGTTTCGACGAGGTGGCCGCGATAGAGCACGCCGATCCTGTCGGCCATGTAGCGCACCACCCTGAGGTCGTGGCTGATGAACAGATAGGTCGTGTCCTTGTCGCGCTGCAGGTCGTTGAGCAGGTTGAGGACCGTCGCCTGGACGGAGACGTCGAGCGCCGAAGTGGGTTCGTCGAGCACGACGACCTTCGGCACGCCGGCGAAGGCGCGCGCTATGGCCGCCCGTTGCCGCTGGCCGCCGGACAGCGATCGCGATTTCTGTTCGGCCGTGATGCCGGCGAGGCGAACCGAGGCCAGCAGGTCGCTGACGCGCGCTCTCACCTCGCTCCGGCGCAGGCCGGCGAGCCGGCGCAGTGGGCGGCCGAGGATCCTGCCGATCCGCTGGCGCGGATTGAGCGTGCGGTCCGGCGACTGGAAGACCATCTGCACATCACGGCGTTCGGCAAGGTTTCTCTTCTCGACGCGTGGCGCGACCGTTCTGCCGAACAGTTCGACCGACCCGGCATCAGGCGTCTGCAGGCCGGTGACGATCCGTGCCAGGGTCGACTTGCCGGAACCGGACTCGCCGATCAGCCCGAAGGTTTCGCCCTGGCAGATGTCGAGATCGACGTGGTGCAGCACTGGCTGGCTGCCGAAGGCATGGCTTATGCCCTTGCAGGCGATCGCGATCCGGCGTTCTTTCGGCGCGCCGGCGTCTTCATCCTGGACAGCCGGGTGCGGTGGCAGGTCGGGTCTATCGGTCTCCGCCAGCCTTCCATCCCGCTTGGTGTAGTTGATGGCCGGGATCGAGGCGATGAGCGCCTTTGTGTAGGCATGAGAAGGATTGTCGAAGACATCGCCGGCGGCGCCGCTTTCGACCACGGCTCCCGCCTGCATCACCGCCACCCGGTCGCAGGAGCGGCGGATCATGTTGATGTCGTGGCTGATCAAAAGGATGCTGGTTTTGTGATCCTTGCGGAGGTCATGCAGGATGGCGATGATCTCGGACTGGACGCTGGCGTCGAGCGCCGTCGTCGGCTCGTCCAGCACCAGCAGCGACGGGTCGAGCGCAATGGCGATGGCAATGTTGGCGCGCTGCTGCATGCCGCCGGAGAGTTCGTGCGGATAGAGCCCCAGCACACGCTCCGGATGGCTGACGCGGACACGGCCGAGCAGTTCGGCGGCACGCTCGCGCGCCTCGTCGAGGCGCACCGGGCGGTGCCGCATGATCGTCTCGGTGATCTGGCGGCCGATCGTCATGCTTGGATTGAGGGCAGCACCGGGATGCTGGTAGACGGCGGCGATGTGATTTCCCCTGAGCTGGCGCAGCTGCTCGGCGGAAAGGTCGCGGATTTCCCGACCCTGGAATTCCAGCGCTGACGCCGCGAGGCGGGCGTTCTTCGGCAGATAGCGCAGTATGGCGAGCGCCACCGAGCTTTTGCCAGATCCCGACTCGCCGACCAGGCCGAGCGCTTCGCCTTCGCCGATGTGCAGCGACACGCCGCTGACGGCGGGATGCGATCCCTTGCGCCCGTCATAGGCGATGGACAGCTGGTCTACGTTCAGAACCGAGGAGGACATGGGGACTTGAAACCACTTTCTTCCAGCGCTGCCATCGAGGGCAATCGCTTCCGCTTTCGCAATGCATTATCTCTATAAAATTACTCGGATTAAGCCGGAGCGCAATCTACCTTTCTCGGATCAGCAGAGATTGTCGCCGCTTGCCGAGGCAGCGCGACGGTCTCCGGAGCAGATCTGGAAGGAGGCCGGCATGGCTCGAGACCACATGATCCTCAGCGCATTTTTCTTCAACCCGCAGGGCGATCATCGGATGTCGTGGCGCCATCCGCGGGCGCCGGGCCGGGAAGTGCTGGACTTCGAATTCTATCGCGATCTCGTGCAGGCGGCCGAGCGCGCCAGGATCGACACGATCTTCGTCGCCGATCACGTTTCGATCTGGGATTCGGTCAAGAGCGGCGTCGCCCACTACGCCAATGCCCGCCTCGAACCGCTGACGCTGTTGTCGGCGCTGGCCGGTGTGACCAAGCATATCGGCCTGATCACCACGGCGTCGAGCTCCTACAGCGAGCCCTACAATGTGGCGCGCATGTTTGCCTCGCTCGACCACATCAGCAAGGGCAGGGCGTCGTGGAACGTCGTCACCTCGGCCATGGACGAGGAAGCGCGCAATTTCGGCCGCGACGGCAATATCGAACATGCATTCCGCTACGAGCGCGCGGCCGAATTCCTCGATATCGTCAAGGCGCTGTGGGACAGCTGGGAAGACGAGGCGCTGCTGATCGACAAGGCGTCAGGCTATTTCGCCGACCCCGACAAGGTCCATCCCATCGATCACAAGGGCAAGCACTTCAGGGTGCGCGGGCCGCTCAACGTCTCGCGGTCGCCACAGGGCCATCCGCTGATCGTCCAGGCGGGCTCCTCAGAGGACGGCAAGAACTTCGCCACCGCCCAGGCCGATGCGCACTTCGCCATCTACAGCACCAAGGAGGATGGCATCAAATATCGTCAGGATATCAACGAGCGTCTCGCCCGCCACGGCAGGCGGCCGGAGAGTTTCAAGATCCTGCCCGGCATCCTGCCGATCGTCGCGGCTTCAGAGGCGGAAGGCCGGGAAAGGCAGGAGTATCTGCAGACCTTGCTCCCCGATCAGGTTGGCATCGACCTTCTGTCCAGCTGGAGCGGGCTGGACCTGTCGGTGTTCCCGCCGGACGGGCCGCTGCCGCCGCTGCCGGACGAAAGCACCTTCAATGGCGGGCGCACCTCGCTCAACCGCGTCAAGCAGTGGGCGAAGCAGAATCTCAGCCTGCGCGAGATCGCCCGCAAGCTCGCCAACAGCGGTTCGGTGCCGACCGTCGCCGGCACGCCGGTACAGATCGCCGACCAGTTGCAGGACTGGTTCGTGTCGGGTGCCGCCGACGGCTTCAACCTGATGTTCCCGCTGCTGCCCGAGGATTGGGTGAACTTCGCCGAACAGGTGGTGCCGGAGCTGCAGCGCCGCGGCGTATTCCCGACCGAATACGCGCCGGGAACGTTGCGCGACCGCTTCGGCCTGGCGCGGCCCGCCAACCGCTTCGCCGAGCAGCGCGACAATGCGCGCGCCGTGTCCTGACCGGGAGAACAATCATGACCATCGCACCGAGATTGCAGCCGCGCGAAGCCACCGCTCCGCGGCTCGTCAATGTCCTGCACAGCCCCAAGCGCGTGCGCGTCAAATTCGGCGGCCGCACCATCGCCGACAGCCGCAATGTGCTGGTGCTGCGCTCCAACCATTTCCTGCCGATCTACTTCTTCCCGCCGTCAGCGGTCGACCCATCGGTGCTGAAACCCTCGCTGCATCGTGAGCCTCATCCGGTCGGTGGCGAGACCGCCTATTGGGACATCGACAACGGCGATAGGCGCAGTGCCAACGCCGCCTGGTCGTTCGTCTCGCCGCCGGATGAAAACCTGTCGCCCCTGGCCGGGCGCATCGCCTTCACATGGAAGGCCGTCGACCAATGGTTCGAAGAGGAAGAGGAAGTCTTCGTCCATGCGCGAGACCCGTATGCACGCATCGATGTGCTGCAAAGCTCGAGCCATGTGCAGGTCTGGTTCGATGGCGAGCCGATCGCCGACAGCCATCGTCCGGTGCTGCTGTTCGAGACGCATCTGCCGACGCGTTTCTATCTGCCCTCGGAAGACATCCGGCTGGAGCGGCTGACGGCGTCCGTCACCACGACGCGATGTCCCTACAAGGGCATCGCCTCCTACTGGTCCGGCCTGCTGAGCGACGGAACGGTGCGCCCGGACATCGCCTGGAGCTACCGGGATCCCATAGAGGAAATGCCGAAGATCAAGGGCCTCATCGCCTTCTATCCGCAGGCCGTCGACCGCATCCATCTCGACGGCGAACCCGTCGCATAGCTTTTCAATCTTCATTTCAGAGCAGGGGTTTAACATGACCAAACGCAGAGATATCGACTCACTTCGCAATCTGTCGGGGGACATCTGGAATATCGCCGTCGACGAATATCAGGGTGGCTTTCTCAAGCGCCGCGATCTCCTGAAATATGCCGCACTGCTTGGCCTGACCGGCTTTGCCGCCTCACAGGGGCTGGGAGGCGCCCGCGCCGCGGGCGCCACAGGCGGCACCGTTCGTGTCGGGCTTGGCCAGCCGACCAAGGCGATCGATCCGGTTTCGGTGACCGATCCGGCCAGCATCGGGGTGATCAGCCAGGTCGGCGAGTATCTGATCCTCGACGACCCGAAGGACGGGCTGCAGCCGAAGCTCGCTCTGTCCTGGGAAGCCGACGAGACGGCCAGCCGCTGGACCTTCAAATTGCGGCCAGGGGTGAAATTCCACGATGGCCGCGTGGTCACGGGCCGGGATGTGGTGGCGAGCTTCGAGCGGCTGGTCGATCCGGCCAGCGGCTCGTCGGCCTTGTCGGCCTACAAGGGCATCCTGTCCAAGGGCGGCGCCAAGCTGGTCGACGACGAAACCGTCGCCTTCGATCTCGATGGTCCGAACAGCAACTTCCCGTTCTATGTCTCCTCCGACGTCTACAATGCCGTCATCCTGCCGGCCGACTATGCCGGTGATTTCGAGAAGACTTTCAACGGCACCGGCCCGTTCAAGCTCGAATCCTTCCGCCCCAAGCAAGGCGCCAGCTTCGTGCGCAATGAGGATTACTGGGGCGACAAGGCGCTGCCCGACCGGGTCGAGATCAAGTTCTTCGACGACGAGCAGGCGCAGGTGCTGGCGCTGCAGGCCGGCCAGCTCGACGTCATCCCGAGCACGACGCGCCTGGAACTGGCTATTGAGGGCAATCCCAATTTCAAGCTGCTGAGCGTGCAGGCAAGCTCGCATGACCAGGTGCATCTGCGCACCGACCAGGCGCCGTTCACCGACAAGCGCATCCGCCGTGCGCTGGCGCTCACCATCGACCGCGAGGCGGTGGTCAAAGGTCTGCTGAAGGGCCGCGCCATCGTCGGCAACGACACCCCGTTCGCCCCGATCTTCCCCTCGGCCGATCCGTCGGTGCCGCAGCGCAAGCAAGACATTGCCGAGGCCAAGCGGCTGCTTGGCGAGGCGGGTGTGCCGAACGGCTTCGAGGTGACGCTGACCACCGAACGCGCCTATGACATTCCCGACTACGCGGTGATCATCCAGAACTTCGCCAAGAAGGCCGGCATCGACGTCAAGCTCAATGTCCTGCCACAGGATGCCTATTACGGCTCGGCGACCTTCGGCAGCTCGCCCTGGCTGGATTCGGTGCTCGGCATCACCGACTACGGCCATCGCGGCACGCCCGACATCTTCCTCAACGCGACGCTGAAGAGTTCGGGAGCCTGGAACGCGGCGCATTTCAACAATCCGGCCTATGATGCGCTGCTGCTCGACTACTCCAAGGCGCGTGACCTGCAGGCACAGCGCCTCGTTGCCGGCAAGATCCAGACCTTGCTGCTCGACGAGACGCCGGCGATCATCAGCTACTTCTCGCAATACAGCCGCATCGTCAGCTCGAAGGTCGAGGGCGTGCGCTTCACCGCGATCTCGCATCTGCTGCTCGACCGCGTTTCCTTCGTCCAGGCATGATCGCGACATGCTGACGGGCCGCATTCTGGCAGCGCGTGTGGGCACACTTGTCCTCACGCTATGGCTGGTCAGCATCCTGGTGTTCTTCGCCGGGCAGGTTCTGCCCGGCGATGTCGGCCGTGTGATGCTCGGGCCTTTTGCCGACGCGCAAGCGGTGGCGGAACTGAACAAGCGGCTCGGCGCGGACCAGTCGGTTCTCCTCCAGTACTGGCTCTGGTTCAGCAAAGCCGTGACCGGCGACTTCGGCACCTCGCTGTCGATGCGCGGGCCGGTGGCGCCGTTCGTGCTCGAAAGCCTCAAACGCTCCGCGGCCCTTGCCGGCATTATCTTGATCTTTCTCGTTCCGCTCGGCGTTGGCGCTGGCGTGGTTGCCGGTCTCAATGCCGGCCGCCTCATCGATCGGCTGATCGTCATGGCGGGCGTTTCCTTCGGCATCGTTCCTGATTTCGTTTCCGGCCTGATGCTTCTCATCATTTTCGGCCTGTGGCTGAACTGGTTTCCGATCTCCGGCGTTGCGCCCGATGGCGCGGGCTTCTGGACGCATGGCTACTATCTGATCCTGCCGGCGCTGCCGCTGGTGCTGAACCTTGCCGGCTATATCGCCCGGATGACGCGGGCAGGGGTGATCGAGGCGATGGCCGCCGATTACACACGCACCGCGGTCCTGAAAGGGCTCGAGCGGCGCGAGATCATCTTTCGGCACGTGCTGCGCAATGCGCTGACGCCGACCATCGCGGTGCTGGCGACGCAGACTGGATACATGCTTGGCGGGCTGGTGGTGATCGAGGCTTTGTTCGGCATCCAGGGACTGGGCAATCTGGTTCTGAACGCGGCCAAGGCCCGCGACTTCCCGATGCTCGAGGCGGGCGTGCTGGTGATGGCGGCGATCTTCGTGCTGTCGGCGGCGGCGGGTGACCTCGTGCTGGCCCTGCTCGATCCGCGGCAACGCCGCCGGACCTCGCCATGACGGATCTTGCGGAGTTTCCCGCACCGCGGCGCGCCATGGTTGGCTTTCCGGCAGTGCGCCGAATCCGCAGTGCTTTCTCCGAACTGCCCCTATCGGTCGTGGTCGGATCGCTGCTGCTGCTGTTCTGGGTCGCCTGCGCGCTGTTCGGCAACCTCTTCGTTCCATACGATCCCTATGCCGAGGATTTCCTCGCCATGTTGACGCCGCCCGATGCCGCGCACTGGTTCGGCACCGATCAGCTCGGCCGCGACGTGCTGTCCCGCATTATCGTCGGATCACGCGACATCCTGCTGGTTGCGCCGCTGGCCACACTTGCCGGCGTTGCCGCCGGCAGCATCATCGGCCTGGTGCTCGGCTATTTCGACGGCCTCACCGATGCCATCGGTGCGCGGCTGCTCGATACGCTGATGGCGTTTCCGTTCATCGTTCTCGTCACCATGACGCTGGTGGCGATCGGACCGTCGAACCTCACCGTCATCCTGGTGATCGGCATCGCCTACGCGCCGCTGGTGGCGCGCACCGTTCGCGCCGCCGTGCGCGAGCAGAAGGAGCGCGACTATGTCAGCGCCGCGCGGCTCGGCGGCGAAGGCGCTCTCGCCATCATGTTCCTGGAGATCCTGCCCAACATCCGGGAAACGATCCTGATCGAGCTGGTCACAAGGCTGGGCTACGCGTTCTTTTCGATCGCGACGCTGAGCTTTCTGGGCCTCGGCATCCAGCCGCCATCGGCCGATTGGGGGCTGGCCGTCGCCGACGGCTATGGCTTCCTGACCGGCGGCAAATGGTGGGTCGTCGTCTTCAATTCCGCGGCAATCGTCTCGCTGGTCATGGCAACGAACCTTATCGCGCAAGGCATCGGCGCCTTCGAGAATAGCGATGCATGAGCCTTGATCGGGCGCGCCGAAAAATCTCTTTTGCATTGAAGCCTGGCGCGCATCCTTATATCGCATGGCTATGAAGAAAATTGGTTTCCTGTCATTCGGGCACTGGACGCCCTCGTCGCAATCGCAAGTGCGCTCGGCTTCGGACGCGCTTTTGCAGTCCATCGACCTCGCCGTCGCCGCCGAACAGCTCGGCGCGGATGGCGCCTATTTCCGCGTGCATCATTTCGCCCGCCAGCTCGCTTCGCCGTTCCCGCTGCTGGCGGCCGTCGGCGCCAAGACCAGCCGCATCGAGATCGGCACCG
>NZ_RZQG01000539.1:0-4181 GCF_003998635.1 Mesorhizobium sp. M7D.F.Ca.US.004.03.1.1 | reverse complement strand
CGATAACCGCGACGGGGACATCCTCGCGCTTCATCAGCTCGTAGACGCCGGCGCGCAGAATGGCGCGCAGCGTCGAATCGAGCCGCGACAGCGGCCAGTCCTCGGTCAGCGCCTGGCGGATGATCGGATCGATGGTCTTCTGGTTCTCGACGACACCCGCCAGGATGGCGCGAAACCATTGCGCATCGGCCTCTCGGTAGAGCGCGCCGTCGACTTCCTTGCCGAGACGAAACGCCTCGTATTCGGCGGTGATCTCGAAGACGCCGCTGCCGGCGACATCCATCTGGTAGAGCGCCTGCACGGCGGCCAGACGGGCAGCGCCGCGCTTGTTGGCGTGGCGCACTGCCGGCTGGCCGGGCGAAGCGGGTTCGCTCACGATCGCGCTCCCAGTTGTTCCTTGAGGGCGATCATGGTCAGCGCCGCACGCGCGGCAAAGCCGCCCTTGTCGCCTTCCGAGCGCTTGGCGCGAGTCCATGCCTGCGCGTCATTCTCGGTGGTCAGGATGCCGTTACCGATGCAGACCGAGTCCTGCACGCTCAGGTCCATTAGCGCCCGGCTGGATTCATTGGCGACAATGTCGAAATGATAGGTGTCGCCGCGGATGATGGTGCCGAGCGCGACAAATCCGTCATAGTCTGTCCCGCCTTCCGTCGCGCCGTCCAGTGCAAAGGTGATCACCGCGGGAATCTCGAGCGAACCTGGAACGGTGACGACGTCGTAAGTCGCGCCCGCTTCATCGAGCGCGCTTGTCGCGCCTTCGAGCAGCGTGTCGGCAAGGTCGTCGTGAAAGCGCGCTTCGACAATGAGCAGATGCGCCTTCGTCTTCGGACGAATGAAGGCTTTGCCGTGTTGGGATGTGCCAGCCATAAAAGTCTCCGGGGATCGCCGGTGACTTAGGCCGAAGCCGGGTTGACCGCAAGCGAAGATGTTGCGCGCGCCCGGTTTGCCAACCTATTCAGGTTCACCAACCTCGTTTTTGAGATGGCTGTCGAGGTTATCAACCCAGGTCTGTACGGTCTGATGATCGATCACACGACCGGCGTCCACATCGGCCAGCGCTTCGAGTGTCAGGCGCCGGAGTTCTTCTTCTTGTTCAGCCGAGATCCGTCTATTCTTGACCATCAAAGCCCCTCTTTCTCTGCCTCCACGAGACGCGCCGCGTAGCGGGCCATGGTGTCGATCTCGAGATTGACGCGGTCGCCGACCTTGCGCTCGCCCCAGGTGGTCACGGTCAGCGAATGGTGGATCAGCAGCACGTCGAAACGCGTGGCTTCGACCTTGTTGACGGTGAGCGAGGTGCCGTCGAGTGCGACCGAGCCTTTTGGCGCAATGAACTTCGCCAGCTCGCGCGGTGCTTCGAGAGTAAAACGCACCGCGTCGCCCTCATCCTTGCGCTCGACGATCTCCGCCATACCGTCGACATGACCCGAAACGATGTGGCCGCCGAGTTCGTCGCCGATCTTCAGCGCCCGCTCCAGATTGATCCGCGTGCCTGACTTCCAGCCCATCGCCGTCGTCAGCCTGAGCGCCTCTTCCCAGGCCTCGACCTCGAACCAGCGTGCATTCGAGCCGTTGTCGGGCAAGGCCGTCACTGTCAGGCAAACGCCGCCACAGGAGATCGAGGCGCCGATGGCGATGGTCTGTGGGTCATAGGCGGTGTCGATGCGCAAACCCACCCCTTCCCTGAGCGGCTTGACGGAAGCGACAGTGCCGACATCGGTGACAATTCCGGTAAACATCGGTGTTGATCCTAAAGGTCTCTTATCCACTCGGCGTAGCTGTCTTCGCCAAAGCGCATGTCGCGCAATTTGCGAAATCCTGCCGGGATATGGTCAGCGTCGATCGGCGATGCAATGCCACCATTGCCAATCGCCTCCGGCCCCTCGAACAGCACGATACGGTCGACCAGCCCATCAGCCAGGAAAGCGCTCGCCACCTTGGCGCCGCCCTCGACCAGCACGCTTGCCATGCCAAGCGCTGCCAGATCCTCGAGCAGTTCCGGCAGCGCGACGCCGCCCTCATGCGTTTCAGTGCCGATGAAGCGCACACCGGCGCGTTCGAGTGCTGCCCGCCGCAACGGATCGGCCTCAAGGCAAGCGGCGACATAGAGTGGCACCCGGTCTACGCCCGAAACCAGTTTCGAGGCCTCCGGCAACCTGATCTGGCGGTCGAGCACGATGCGCGCCGGCGAACGGTTCTCCAGCCCCGGCAAGCGCACCGTCAGGGCCGGATCATCCTCAAGGGCCGTGCCGATACCAATCAGTATGCCGTCCGCCTCGGCCCGCATCAGATACACTTCGCGGCGCGCAATATCGCCGGTGATCGACACCTGCCCACCGCCTTCCCTGCCGATCTTGCCGTCGCTGGAAAGCGCAAGCTTGAGAATCACTTCGGGGCGTTTTCTCAGCGATCGAATCAAATAGCCGGCCATCTGCTCGGCGGCTTCCGCCGCCAGCACCTTCTCGACCACCTCGACACCGGCGGCACGCAGGATCGCGTAGCCCTTGCCGGACACGCGCGAATCGGGATCGCTGGCCGCACCGACGACGCACGCGACGCCGGCATTGACCAGCGCATTGGCGCAAGGCGGCGTGCGGCCGTGATGGGCGCAAGGTTCGAGAGTGACGTAAGCGGTGGCGCCGCGCGCGAGCTCGCCGGCCTCGGACAGGGCCTCGGTCTCGGCATGCGGGCGACCGCCGACAGCGGTGACGCCGGTGCCGACGATCATCGGACCGTTGCCGTCATCGCGCACGATCAGCGTGCCGACAGACGGGTTGGTCGCGGTGCGCCCGGCATTTTTTCGCGACAGTCTGAGTGCCGCCGCCATGAAGCGGCGATCAAGGGCGGCCTGTTCGCTTGCAGTCATGCTCAGCTGGCTTCCTCTTCACCCTTGATTTCGTCCCCCTTGAGCTCGCCCAGCAATTCATGGAAATCCTTGGCCTCGCGAAAATTGCGGTAGACCGAGGCGAAGCGCACATAGGCGACATCGTCGAGCGATTTCAGCGCTTCCATGACCAGCCGGCCGACTTCTTCTGAAGCAACCTCCGTCTCGCCGGAACTTTCGAGCTGGCGCACGATGCCGGTCACCGCGCGATCGATGCGCTCGGGATCGACATTGCGCTTGCGAACGGCGATCTCCACCGAGCGCAGCAGCTTGTCGCGGTCGAACGGCACTTTGCGGCCCGATTTCTTGACCACCACGAGGTCGCGCAACTGCACGCGCTCGAAAGTGGTGAAGCGGCCGCCGCAATCGGGGCAGACGCGCCGCCTGCGGATCGCCGCGCCATCCTCGGCGGGGCGCGAATCCTTCACCTGCGTATCTTCTGACTGGCAATAGGGACAGCGCATGGAGAAGCCTTTGGTTGGCGAATCTGGTGAAGCGAAAGGCTTAGAGGTTTTTGCAACGATGGCAAAGTATCGCCAACAGCCCCTCGCCCCTCAGAGATAGCGAGGCGCAACGAAAATTGCGAGAGCCCCAACCAACCATACGGCGATACCGCCAAGCCAACAGGCTCCGAGGAAGGCGAGATAGGCTGGGATGGTCTTCACCCCGGCCAGGCAGGCCTCGCGAAAGCCGGCGGGATTGCCCTTGGCACCGACCGCAAAGGTCGGCGCCAGTGGCAGTATGCCGGGCACGCTTCGATGCCCATACGATCAGAGCTGTGACCAGCCCGCCGACCAGGCAATTCCAGACGATCTCCATCAAACGACCCCTCGTGGTGAGATCTGTTCGATCGCCTCAGGGGGCGACGTCGGCGGTCGGAAACCCGCACGATGCGCCGAGACTGCGATAGGCCTTGGTGAAGCCGTCCATGGATATGCTTCCAACCGGCGCATCGCCGAAAGAGACGTCAAGCGCCGATGCCCGGCGCATGACGCGCAAGAGCGCCAGGCTGGTCTTGGCCTGATTGTCCACGGTCCAGCTGAGCCGGCCGTTGACCGCGCCATCGGAATGGAGCTTGGCAGTGACGCGGCCCTTGTCGTCGCCGAAAGTGGCAGCGACGGACTTGCCGGCCGGCAGATCCTTGTTGTCAACAGCGATGGTTATGGACGGGTAGGCATCCGGCGGCAGGGCATCGCCGTTCGTGATGACGAGCGTCAGGGTACCAGGCACGCCACCGGCGCCGATAAAGGCGGTCGAGGCCGCGCAGGTCTTGCGCAGATCCTCACCGGTGTCGACC
>NZ_RZQG01000538.1:0-4189 GCF_003998635.1 Mesorhizobium sp. M7D.F.Ca.US.004.03.1.1 | reverse complement strand
GCATGAGGCTCGTTGTCACCGGACGCGAGGGCCAGGTTGCGGCAAGCCTTCTCGAGGCCGGCCAGGGACGTGCCGGCGTGGAGGTCATCGCCATTGGCCGTCCGGAACTCGACCTGGCAAAACCCGATACCGTCATCGACGCCATTGCGGCCGCGAAGCCGGACATCGTCGTGTCGGCTGCCGCCTACACGGCGGTGGATCAGGCCGAGGATGAGCCCGATCTGGCATTTGCGGTGAACGCCGTCGGTGCCGGCAAGGTGGCGGAAGCAGCAAGGCGGCTTGGCGTTCCCGTCATCCATCTTTCGACCGACTATGTCTTCGACGGCACCAAGGCTGGCTCCTATGTCGAAACCGACGCGCCCGCGCCGCGCAATGCCTATGGCGTTTCCAAGCTCGCCGGCGAACAAGCGGTGGCCGCCGCAAACCCGCGCCATCTCATTCTTCGCACCGCATGGGCATACAGCCCGTTCGGTCGAAATTTCGTCAAGACCATGCTGAAGCTTGCTGCCGACCGCGACGAGATCGCTGTTGTGGCCGATCAGTGGGGAAATCCAACTTCGGCGCTCGATATCGCCGACGCAATCCTGCATGCGGCGGCGATGATGCATCCAAATATGGGCTTTTCTTCATTTGGCGCGTACCATCTGGTGGGAACAGGCGAGACCAATTGGAGTGGCTTTGCCCGTCATATCCTGGACTCAAGCCGCCTGTTTGGTGGCCCTTGGGCGCGGGTACGGGACATTGCTACGACGGACTATCCGACCAAGGCGCGCCGGCCCGCCAATTCACGGTTGTCTACGGCAAAGTTCACCGCGACCTTTGGTTGGACGGCGCCGGAATGGCAGCAATCAACAAAAGAAATCGTATCTCGTCTCCTGGATGGTCAGACGGGACACGGCAGCAACGTGTGAACCGCCAGCGTCACGGAGAGTCTTGATGAGCGTTCAGTTATTCGTACCGAGTTTCCGCATCGAAGAATGTCTTGCGGGAATCCGTGAGTGCTTGGAAAAAGGATGGACCGGGCTAGGCTTCAAAACCGCCGAATTTGAAACGGCATGGAAGACCTACACGGGTCTTCCGCACGCCCATTTCCTGAACTCCAACACGGTCGGCCTTCATCTGGCGTTCCAGCTTTTCAAGTCCAAATACGGATGGGACGACGAAAGTGAGGTCATCACAACGCCGCTGACATTCGTTTCGACAAATCATGCTATTCTCTACGCGGGGCTTAAGCCGGTATTCGCGGATGTTGATGAATACCTCTGCCTCGATCCTCAAAGCGTGCTTGAGCGGATCACCGACAAAACGAAGGCGCTGATATTCGTCGGGATGGGAGGCAATGTTGGCCAGTATCAGAAGATATTGGAGATTTGTCGCGCGCGCGACATCAAGCTGGTGCTTGATGCGGCACACATGTCAGGTACCCGTGTCGACGGCAGCCACATTGGCGGTGATGCTGATGTGTCGGTTTTCAGTTTTCAGGCGGTGAAAAATCTTCCAACCGCCGATTCCGGAATGATCTGCTTCAAGGAAGCAGAAGACGATGAGCGCGTCCGCAAGCTCACTTGGCTCGGCATCAACAAGGATACCTACGCCCGGACTGCCTCCCAGGGGGCGTACAAATGGATGTACGACGTCGAGGAGATCGGGCATAAATATCACGGCAACTCGATCATGGCCGCGATTGCTATTGTCCAGCTGAAATATCTTGACATCGACAATTCCTTTCGGCGCCAGCTGGCGGTCTGGTATCGCCAGCATCTGGACGGCCACAATCATGTCAATGTCGTGCCTACAGCGCCAGGTTGTGAGTCTGCCCAGCATCTTCTCCAGATACGGGTTCAGAACCGCGACAATCTGATGCTTGCCCTCAACGAGCACGGCGTCTATCCGGGGGTTCATTATCGCGACAACACGGACTATCGAATGTATGCCTTTGCCGCCGGCACTTGTCCGAACGCCAAAGCAGCGAGCCAGGAAATCATTTCGTTGCCTCTCCACCTTCGTATGAGCAAGGCGGATGTCGATCTGATTTCCGACTTGGTTCTCAAATACGCTCAATGAAACCGCAAATCGCCCCTTTCGGAGACGGTACGATTGCCTTGAGGCTCGTGGAGCAGCGGGATCTCGAGACAATCCTCGACTGGCGCAACCGCGACGACGCACGTGTCTGGTTCAAGACATCTGACAAGCTCGCGTTCAACCGGCATCTCGCCTGGTACAACAGCTATCTCCAGAAGGATGACGATTTCTTCTTCCTAGTGGAGGTGGACGGACGCCCAGTCGGCCAATGTGGAATTTATGATATCGATCGCGATGCAGGAAGCGCCGAGATCGGGCGATTTCTCGTTGCCCCAGAAATGGCCGGAAGGGGTTATATCAGACGGTCGTGCGCTGAGCTCGCGCGTTTCGGAACACGTGTGCTCAACCTGTCCTATATTTTCCTTGAAGTGATGGAGCAAAATAAGAAGGCGATAGGACTTTATACTCGATGCGGTTTCATCGAAGAAAGCCGCTCCAACGGTTTGGTGCGCATGGGCCTCGCTGGAGGTGACGTTACATGATACCAACAGAACAGCTCTATAACGACGCACTGGCATCACTCAAGCTTTGGCGGGTCTGGACTTTTCTCGGCGTTCAAGACATCAAGGCGCGCTTCAGGCGTTCGTTTATCGGACCTCTATGGATTTTATTGAATCTCGCATTTTTCGTGGGTGGTGCCGGCTTTGTCTATGGCGTCATGTTCGGCCAGCCGATGGCTGATTTTTTGCCGTTCCTGATCACGGGTTTCGTCATCTGGGGGTTTCTGCTCTCTTCCTTCGTTGATGCCGGTGCAGCCTTCGTGGGCTCCGAAGGTTACATCAAACAGTTTTCATACCCAAAGCAAATTTATCTTTTACGTGCGCTGGTTTCATACTGCATTGTGTTGATGATCGGATTTTCGGCTATCATTCCGCTGCAGATATTCTTTCATAATTTTCATATTGCAGGCTGGGTGATGGCCGTGCCAGGGCTGGCGTTGCTATTGGTCGCCGCCCTCGGCCATATTGTGATTTCAGCGTATGTCGGAACGCGCTTCAGGGATTTGCCCTTTGCACTGGCTGGCATCCTTCAGGTCATCTTTTTCGTCACCCCAATCATGTTCCCCATCAAAGTGCTTCAGGCCAAGCATCTCGATTTCGTGTATCAATACAATCCTCTGTACTACCTGATAGACATCGTTCGCCACCCCATCCTTGAAGGTGGATTCCCTCCATCTGAAAGCTACGCCTTGGCGACATTATACGCTTTAGCGGTTTGGATTGTCGCGGCCGTGGTTGCCCGACGTCTCGACAACCGATTGGTTTTCCTGCTTTGACAGACCTCACTATCAACCTCGAGGGCGTAGGAGTCCGTTTTCAGGGCGAGCGCACCAATGGCGGCCTGAAAGACTGGCTTGTCGGCCGGCTGACTGGTCGAAAAGGGAACTTGTCCACTTATAGCGTGAATGCGCTCCATCAGTTGAATCTGAAGATCGGAAGCGGCGAGAGGGTCGGGCTGATTGGACTCAATGGCGCCGGCAAAAGCACGTTGCTGAAGGTCATGGCGAAGATTTACCCGCCCACGTCCGGAAAGGTCACTGTGCGGGGGCATGTGTGCCCGATGTTCGAGTTCGCGACCGGCTTCGAGATGAACCAATCCGGTTGGGATAACATCCGCATCCGTGGGCTCCTGCTCGGCATGTCGCCCGCGGAAATCGAGGAAAAATTGCTTGAGATTGGAGAGTTCACGGAGCTCGGAGAATTCCTGGATTATCCCGTTCGCACCTATTCAGCCGGAATGTTTGTCCGCCTCGCCTTTGCCGTGTCGACAAGCATCAATCCCGAGATCCTGCTGATCGATGAAGTGATGGGCGCGGGCGATATCCGCTTTGCGGACAAGGCCAAGCGCCGAATGTACGAATTCATGGAGCAAGGCAAGATACTTGTCTTCGCAAGCCATGCTCCGACCCTTCTGGAATCTTTTTGCAAGCGGACTATCTGGCTCGATGCGGGCGGGATTCGGATGGACGGAGAAACGTCAGAAGTCCTTGAGCGCTATTCTCGAGCCAATTTACCGGGCGCATGATTAAATGAATTCCGATGACATCGGTCAGACTGCTGACTTTGTCCGCGCTGATTGCCTACTTCGCAAAGCAGTCCATCGACCC